>JBCBYE010000289.1:0-5925 GCA_039816075.1 Pseudomonadota bacterium
CCTCCACGCTGGCGGAACCTGCGGTGGTGGAGGACCTGATCGCCAACTCGGTGCACAACGCCGCCTGAGGCGGGCGGATCAGAAGCCTGTGAAAAGCAGGTCGAGGGCGCGGGTGACGTCGAACTCCGCGCCCTTGACCCGGCCCACCGGCCGACCGAGCGAGGCGACCGGAGCCGCGGCGAGCAGATGCGTCGCCAGCACCCAGCGGCCGTCGTCCCAATCGAGGATCGGGTTGAGTCGGTTCAGCGGCGGCGGCGTGCTCCCGGCCGGAAGCAAAGGCGCGACCACGCGGGTGCGGTAATCGTCGAGCAGGTCCGCTTGAAGATCGAGCAGAAAACCGTCGCTGGATCGGTAGATGTCCAGTCTCAAATCTTGAGGACCTGGATGTCCGCCAAGGGCAGGCCGTTCTCTTCGACCCACGCATTCCAGGCTCGGATCGCCTCGGCGTTCTCCGCCTTCCACGCGGCCTCGCGGGCGGCCTTGATGGCTCGGGCCACGCCGGCCTCGGCCGCCTCGGCGGCGTCGATGCCCAGCGCTTCGGCCTCGTCCAGCAGGTCGCTGGGAAGGTCGAGCGCGGCGCGGGGTCCAGCTTCGTCGGTCATGAACCCAGAGTGCCCCCGTCGCCGCGCTCGATCAAGCGGCTCAGCCGCGCGCCGCGGCCAGCGGGTCGAAGCCGACGCTGACCACCAGCTTGTTGGTCTGGCTGTCGAGCGCGCCGAGCTCCGCGCTCATCTTGGTGTAGGCCAGCCATTCGGGGTCGGCCCACAGCACCGCGCGCCTTGCGGCGCGGTCGGCCGCGTCGGCATAGGCCCAGATATGCACGTATTCGTTCGGGTCCGGCGTCTCCACCTTGCCGTAGAACACCGGTTCGCCCAGGCAGCGGAACTGCGGCGGCTTGCCGTGGCTTTCGTACAGATCCAGGTGCTTGCCGATCGTTCCGGGCTTGCAGCGATAGGTTCGGATGTCGAGCAGCATGGCGGGTCCTCCCTTGGCCGTGTTTGCCCGAAGCCTAGGCTCCGCCCGCCCCGGGCGCCAGCCGCGTGCGGCGCGGGCGCGAGAACACCATCTTCTGGTTCGCCAGCTTGTCCTGAGAGCCGATCCAGGCGTAGGCGAGCAGGCTCGGCTCGTCGCGCGAGACGGTGATGCGGTGCATCGTGCCCGGCGGGTTGAAGATCAGCGAACCCGGGCCGAAGACGCCCTGGTGGTTTTCGCTCACCGCGCCGGATAGGCAGATGTAGCTCTCCGTCACCCCGTCATGGGCATGGGCGGGATAGGTGCAGCCCGGCGCGAACAGCACGATGCCGAGGATCACATGGTCGGTCAGCACCGGGCCGGAGGGACCCGCGAATTCGGCATAGGCGAACTTGCGCTCCAGCCCCCGGGGCACGCGCTCGTAGCCGTATTGCCAGTCGAGCGCATCCTGCACGCTTTCGATGGCGCGGATCACGGGCGCGTGCCGTTCCAGCCGCCCCTCGTCCAACGCGCGCTTGAAATGGGCGACCACGGGCTTGGTTTCGGGCGTGCGGAATCGCATCGCCCCATTGTCCTTCATCACGCGCGAGATCGCCTCTCGCACCGAGCGCTGGTGGGAGCGGATGCGTTCCGAGCCGCCGGAGGACAGGAAACGGTAGAACTCGTAGAACTCGCGCAGCAGGTAACGCCAGTCGGGCAGGTCCGACAGTCTCGGTTCGCTCATGCCGGGCCCTCCTGCCTGATCTGCGCGGCAGATGGCGCGGCGCGGGGCCGGCGGCAAGCGTCTATCCGACCAGATCGGCCCAAAAGCGACGGTTGAAGCGGCCATAGCCGCGTTCAGTGCATTTCAGATGAGGCCGCGAGAGGGCGTGCAGCCGTGGCAGCGCGTGAAACGGCACGGTGGGCAGCGCGTGATGCTCTGCATGGTAGGGCATGTTCCAGGCCAGCCAGCGCACCGCGCGGGCGGTGAAGGTGGTGCGGCTGTTGGCGAACATGTCGGCGACCTGCGGGCAGCGCCCATGTTCCGCCAGCAGGTAGAGGCGCAGCGCCGGCTGGCCCAGCAGCAGCGGGCCGAGCCACAGCGTGAGCGGCGCGGCGGAGCCGGCGAGGAGCGCCGCGGCGGCGACGCCGGCGTAGAGGGTCAGCATGACCCGCGCCTCCCGCGCCACGCGCGGGCGGGCCGAGGGCGGCACATAGGCGTCGTCGCATCGACCGGCGGCGTTGCGCAGCAGCGCGGCGATCTGCGCGCGCCAGACGGTCAGGCCCGAAACGTGGATCAGATATGCCCGGCGCGTGCGCGGCTTGGGCGTCGCGAGCTCCGGGTCCTTGTCCGGGTCCTGCGTATGGCGGTGATGGGCGGCGTGGAACAGGCGGAACCACTCCGGCGGCAACAGCAGGATCAGGCCGACGCCCGCCAGCACCGCATCGTTGAGGCGGGGGGTCGCGAAGGCGGTCCGGTGGCTCGCCTCGTGCATCGCGGTGAAGAGGAAGACGAGGGCGACGCCCAGCGCCGCCATCAGCAGCGGCCAGCCGGGCGCGCGCATCGCCACGCCCAGGCCCAGCGCTGCGATCAGCGCGATATGAGAGGCGAGCCGCATGAGCCCGGGCGCGTCCCGCAGCTGCGTCAGCTCCCGCCGCGTCCGGACGGGCAGGGCGCGGGCGAAGGCGCGGTGGTCGAGGCCGTCGGCGACGCCGCTCATGCGGCGGCCTCCGCCAGCCAGGCGACCTCCGTCAGCGCGGCGGCCCAGGCGGCGTCGGACGAGGCGAAACGGCGCGCGCCATGGCCGCCGATGGGAAACCAGCGCCCATCCTCCGGATCGCGGCGGTACGTCTCGAAGCCGAAGGGATCGGGCGCGCCGTCGCGTCGGTCGAAGAGGTCCACGCAGAGCGATCCCGCCGCATCTTCGTTGACGGATTTGAGCACGAGGGGGCGCATGGCGCGCCCCTCAGCCGTTCATCAGCTTGGCGACCTGCTCGGCGATGGGATCGACGGCGAGCGGATGGTCGTCGACCTCCACCGTCGCGGGATCGTCCACGCGCGTCCAGCTTTCGCCCTGATAGATCTCGAAGGGCCGGAACTTGGCCTTGTAGTCCATTTTGGGAGAGCCTGGGACCCAGTAGCCCAGATAGACATAGGGCAGGCCCGCGGCGCGCGCGATCTCCACGTGGTCGAGGATCATGTAGGTGCCGAGCGAGCGCCGATCCTCCAGCGGGTCGAAGAACGAGTAGACCATCGACAAGCCGTCGGCGAGCACGTCGGTCAGGCAGGCGCCGATCAGGGCCGGTTCGTCCTCGTCCAAGGTCGGATCGGGGGGGCGGCGATACTCGACGACGCGGGTGCGCACCGGCGTCTCCTCGATCATCGCGGCGAATTCGAAGGCGTCCATCTCGGCCATGCCGCCGTCGGCGTGGCGTCTGTCGAGGTAGCGGCGAAAGAGGTCGTACTGTTCATCCGTCGCCGCGGCGGCCGAGGCGGTGCGCGTCACGTCCAGGTTGCGCGCGGCGACCTTGCGGTGCGCGCGGGCGGGTCGGAACAGGTCCACGGGAATGCGGGTGCTCAGGCACGCCGTGCAGCCGGTGCAGGAGGGGCGGTAGACGACGCCCTGGCTGCGGCGAAAGCCGCGCAGGCTGAGGAAGTCGTTGACCTGGCTCGCGTCGGGATTGCGCAGCGTGGTGAACAGTTTCCGTTCCGCCCGCCCGTCGAGATAGGGGCAGGGCTGGGGCGCCGTCACGAAGAACTGCGGAGCGATCTTGCCCTGATGGTGGCTCATGTCCCTCCGGGACCGATAGGGGTGAAGGTTCGACGACTCGGACGTTAGCAGCGCCCGTGGCGAGCGTCATCCGCCTTGGCGGGCCGTCGCGCTCGTTCAATCGTCCTAGGGCGAAACCGTCGATCCGCAGTTGCAGGGGGAGGCCGGCGGTCGATTCCCGCCGGCCCGCGCGGGGCGGACGAGACGTTGCGAAGGTCGCCAAACGCGGAACGCCCCCGCGCCGAGGGGCGCGGGGGCGTTCGCAAGGGGCGGCGCGCCGGGCGCGCGCCGGTCCGTCAGGCCGGGGCCGGGGCACCGCCGAAATCGGTCGGGCCCTGGGGCGCGGCGGGCGGCGTCTGGGTCGGCGCGGTCGGCTGAGCCTGCGGCGCGGCAGGTGCGCGGCGACGCTCGTCCATGAAGGCGTTGAACTCGGACTGGTCCTTGGCCTCGCGCAGGCGGATCAGGAACTGCTCGAACGCCGCCTGCTCCTCCTCCAGCCGGCGCAGCGTCTCCTCGCGATAGGCGTCGAAGGCGGTGTTGCCGGTGGGCTGGTACGCCTTGCCGCGCGTCCAGCGATGCTTGCGGTTTCCGTTGCAGCCTTTGCCCATGCGTCCGCTCCAGATCATGTAGAAGAGAAGGGCCAGGCCCAGCGGCCAGACCAGAATGAACCCGAGGACCATCGCGCCGATCCAGCCGGGCTTGCCCCAGCCGTCCAGCATATCCTCGCCGCGTTTCAGCAGATCCTTGATCTTGTCCATCGTCGCTATCGTCCTCGTTTCGGGATGTGAATGTAATTCACATTTACATAGATGGGCAGGCCGCCCCGCGGGGTCAAGTCCCCGTGATGGGGTTTTCGCAAGGATATGCACGGACGAGGCGGCGGTTTCCGTCGATGCCATGCCGCGGCTTGCGTGACCTGATGCGACTGCGCGGCGGATCCTCGGGTCCGGCGAGCAAGGCCCAAGGGGTCGTGCGGATGCGAGCAAGGGCGTGCGATGTTCAACCGGATTGCCGCGGCGACGGCCGTCGCGTTTCCGACCTCCGCCGGCGCGGCGCAGGCCATGCCCACCTTCTTCTCGGATCGCGGGGCGTTCAACGCCGCCGCGGGACCGCTTCTCGAAGAGCGGTTCAACGACCCGTTTTCGGCAGAAACGTCCGTGGCGTTCGACGGGTTCTCCGTGGCCGTGGGTTCCGGCCCGTTGGTCGGCGTGTCCACGAGCGAATTCGGCGGCATCTTAGTGTCCGAGGGGCGCGCGCCATTTCCGACGGCACGCCTGAGAATCAGACGTTCATCATCTCTTTCGATCTGCCGGTCTACGCCTTCGGGTTAGACATCAACGGCTTCGGCGATCTTGACGTAATCGCCGGGCCCTATGATCTGACCGCGTCGAGCGGCGTCGGCTCCTTCACCGATCACGTCATCGCCTCGACGCCTCCGGCCTCGGCCGGCGAAACGCTGTTCTGGGGGTTCGTCGACGACGTGCCCATATCGCAGCTGACCCTCGACGCCGGCAACGGCCTCGACCGGGTCGGATTGGACTTCGCGGTGTTCAGCCGGACGCCCCCGCCGTCGTCCGACGTGCCGGCGCCGGCGGCGCTGCCCCTGCTGGGCTCGGCGCTGGCGGCGCTGGCCTTCGCGCGCCGGCGGCGTCGCGCCGGCGCCTGAGCCCGCGCCGCGCGCGGTTCAGCCGTCGGGCGGGATCAGGCCGAGGCCGCGCAGGTAGACCATCGTTCCGCTCTCCAGCAGATCCTCGGGACTGATCGAGGCGCGCCGGCCGGAGGTCTGGCGCGCGAACAGCTCCACGACGCCATGGCTCATGGCCCAGACATGGTAGGTCATCATCTGCACCGGCGGACGTTTCTCCGGCGGCAGCTGATCGACCAGCCGCTGCGCCGCCGCGCGCATCACGCCCATCGCGCGGTCGGAGGCGGCCTGCAGCGCGGGGTCGGACCCTGCGGGCACGCCGCTTTCGAACATCGAGACATAATAGCCCGGCTCCTTCGCCGCGAAGGCGAGGTAGGCGCGGCCCACCCGCTCGAAGCTGGCGAGCGGCGTGGGCGCGCCGCCGGCCCAGGCATGCTCCAGCAGATCGGCGAACAGCTCGAAGCCGCGCAGCGCCAGCTCCGCGATCAGGGCCTCGCGCGACTTGAAGTGGCGGTAGGGCGCGGCGGCTGAAACGCCCGCCTCGCGCGCGGCCTCGGC
>JBCBYE010000365.1:0-4958 GCA_039816075.1 Pseudomonadota bacterium
GGCTCGGTCTCGTAGGCGAACTCGCCCGAACCCGGAGACATCGCCACCGCTTTCACGATGGATCGCAGCTCCAGGTCCTCTTCCGCGGTCTCCACCTGATCGGGGGCCCGCGGCTGACGGAACACCTCGACGCTGATCTGCGGCGCGCGGTTGCCGTAGGGCCCGACCGGCAGATCCTCGAAAACCAGATAGGCCACGCCGCGGAACGCCGGCGCATGCTCTTCAGCCGCTTCGATGGCCGGATCCGCGCCCTGCGCCGCGTGACCCCGGTGCAGGCGCCATGTAACGCCCTCCAGGTCCATCGGCTTGCCATCGGCCCAGACGCGGCCGATCCGGTCGATCGGCCCCTCGGCCAGGGCGACGGCGAAGCTCAGCGAATACGTGTAGTCGCGCGTGCGGGTCCCTCCGCCGCCCTTGCCGCCGGTATCGCCCTCGATCACCGTCTCGCGGAACCGCGTGGACCAGATCACCTGGCCGCTCACCCGCATCCGCCCATAGACGCGCGGGATCGGCGCGCCCTCCTCGGCGGTCTGCAGCCGCAGGTTCCCGGCGCGCCCGCGCTCCACCGCGGCCGAGCCGCCGCCCAGGATCTTCTGATCGATCACGCCGCCCAGAACCGCGCCCGCGGCCTGGCCGATGACCGCGCCGCCCAGCCCGAAGGCCGCGCCGCCGATCGCTCCGCCGACGGCGGAACCCGCCGCCGCTAGGACCAAAGTCGCCATTCATCGCTCCGGAAAACTGAAGGCCGCCACGATGCGGCTCCGCCAGGACGCCCCGATCGAGGACAGCACCACGCCGCGCCCCGAATAGGCATGGATCATGCGCGGCTCCGGCCCGCCGACCTCGGTCAGCAAACCCATATGCTTGGCCGCCGCACGCTCTCGCATGCGCATGACGACCACGTCGCCCGCCTCGGCCTGGTCCAGCGGTCGCTCGCGCATCCAGCGTCGCGCGCCGGTCAGCAGAGTCTCGTCGGCATCCGCCTCGGACCAGTCGGCCGAGTACGGCGGCGGCGTGAAGGGCTCCGGCCCGATCACCTCGCGCCAGACCCCGCGGATCAGACCAAGACAGTCCGTGCCGGCGCCCCGACAGCTCGCCTGATGCCGATAGGGCGTGCCGCGCCATAGCAGCGCCGCGCGCACCAGGCGCGCGCGCCGGCCAGGGTCATCGGAACAGGCTTCCGCCGTCATGGACCTCTCCATCACTGGGATAGGACGTCGCCCAATCCTCACCGGGAATGAATGGAAAGCCGCGGAAGTTCAGCAGGTTGTCGAACTTATCACGACACGTCTCCGAACGCTTGTCGCAGCCTGCGAACAGGCGGAACGCATCCCCCACGGCCACCGGAAACCCAGGCGCCCGCCACAGGTCCACCGACAGCTGGTCGCCCACCGTCAGCACGTTGCGGACCGGTCCGCCGCCGCCGTCGTTCCCGCCCGACATCCACTCAAGACGTCCGAACTCGAAGAACCGCGGGTCCTCCGGCGCGTCGAACCCCTCGACGAGGAACCGCCGCGCATCCAGCACCGCCGTCACCGTCCCGGTCTCGCGGAACTTGCCGGTCAACGCCACGCCGCAACGCCCGTCGCCCAGCTCGGCGTCGCAACGGCGCTGAAACCCGCGCCCCAGCGGCCGGTCCAACCCGCCCGACAGTCCGCCCAGCTCCATCTCGAAGCCGATCTCGCCGCGCCGTATCTCGGTCGCCAGTCCGACGAAAAGCTTGTGATTGCGCTGCGACGGCCGCGTCCAGTCCACCAGCCATTGCGTGACCTCGGCGCCTTCGTAGAGCCCGGCGGCGATGTCGGCCTCCGTCACGGCCGCGGATCGCAGGATTCCTGCGGCCTCCGCATTGTCGCGCGACAGGCCCAGTCCCCGCTCCATCGCCGTTCCCTGAAACCCGCTTTCGGGCTCGAACGTGATGCCGACGAAGGTGAGCGGCCGGTCATGATCCGTGAAGCCGAGGGCCGCGCCGTCGCGGCGCTTCACCCGCCAGCAACGGCACAGCGTCGTCGCCTCGCTTTCCAGCAGCTCGGCGAAGTCCGCGTCGATCTCCCGGGTCACTGGCGCACCTCCACCACCGGGATCGACGGGATCTCTCCCGCGTCCAGCGCCGCCAGGCTCGCCTCGATCCGATCCGTGTCGAAGCGTACCGGAACGTCGAATTCGAACCCGGCATTCACCGACAGCCCCGCCGCCGGCGGCAGCAGGAACGCGACCTCGCCCGTGAGGTAGTCGACCGTGAAATCCGCGCCCTCGATCTGCTCGGCCGAATCCAGCGACAGACGGACGGAGCCCTCGACCGGCTTGGTGATCTCCCGATCATAGACGTTGGGCCCGAACGCGTAGCGCTTGGTCAGCTGGAACGTCGTCACGGTCCCGTCTCCGGTGCCGATCTGCTGATCGACCGGCGACACGGGCTCGGACGGCTTGCCGGACTTGAAGTCCAACGGATCCTTCCACCGGAACGAGTGCAGCTGCCCCCGGCGCGCTTCGAAGAACTCCACCACCCGCGCGAGATCATCCAGGCTCGCCAGTCCAACGCCCGCATCGTAGCGCCGGCGCGACTCCGACCAGGGCGCGTTGCGCGCCTCGTAGCCCGTCGCCAGCGTCACGATCTCGGTGCGCCGCTCCGGGCCGCCGCTGGCGCCCACGGCCAAACGCTCCGGAAATCTCACATCGTGAAAAGCCATCCCCTGCCCTCCTTCACTTGTGCCGCTGACCCAGATTCACCGCGCGGGCGACCTGGCTGGCCACCTGCGAACGCGACCGCTGGAACCCGGCCACATCGGGCGTCGAAACGTTCACGGTCACGTTGACCGACCGGCGCGCGCCGCCGCCCTCGGCCGCCACGCCCAGCTTGCCGTCGGCGCCGCGGCGCAGCGGCATGATGGCCTCCGGCCCCGCCTCGCCCATCAGGCCCAGGCCGCCGCCGCCCATCCCGAAGTAGGTCGGCCCGCCCACGACCCCGCCCTGGGCGAAGGCCTGAGGCTTGCCCGCGCTCAGCACGCCGCCCTTGGCGAAGGCCGAAACGCCGCCCGCCAGCCCGCCCAGCAGATTGCCCAGCAAACCGGTCAGCCCGTCGGTGACCGCACCATGTACCGGCGCGATGGCCGCATCGAAGGTGCGGTTCGTCAGATCCCGACCCAGCTGCCGCATCACGTCCGAGGCTTTGCCGCCTCCGGTCACCATCCGGTCGAACGCGCTGCGCAACGATCCGCTGATCGACCCGGCCAGCGACTGCGCCTCGCGCTGGGTGTCGCGCATCTCGCCGCGCAGCTTGCGCAGCTCCTCGCCCATGGCCTGCACGGCCTCCGAGGCTTCGCCGTCGACCGGGCGAAACCCTTCGGCATCTTCGTTTCCGAACTCGTTCACGCCTCAACCCTTCCTGTCGTCGGGGAACCGCGCCATCAGCGCCTCGAGGTCCCGCCGCGCCATCGCCGGCGCTTCGTCGGGGCCGTCGAAGGCGCTGCAGGCCGCCGCGAACTCGCGCGGCGTCATCGCCCAGAACGCATCGGGGCTCAGGCGCAGAACGCCCAGGCCCACGCGCATCAGTCCCGCCCAATCCATCGGTTCACTCGGGATCGAGCGGCGCGAAGGTCGCCGCCAGCAGGCGCGCGCCTGCTCTTGCGGCGCCGGCGGCGCCGCCCTCGATCTCCATGTTCGCCAACTCACGGTCTGAAACGTCCCAGCCGCCGCCGCGCAGGCCCGCGCCGAGCAGCGCGATCAGATCGCGCGTGGTGAAGGCGCCCCCCTCGAACCGTTCGGCCAACGCCGCCAGACCGCCGGCGTCGATCGCCGCTTCCAGCTCGGCCAACGCGCCCAGCGACAGGCGCATGCGCCGCGCGCGTCCCTCGACGGTGATCGCCGCTTCGCCACGAACCGGGTTCGCCATGCTCAGACGCCCGTGAAGGTCAACGCCCCGGCCGAGGCCAGCGCCACTTCGTAGACCGCCTCGCCGTCATGCTGGCCCGAATACTCCAGCGACGTGATCTGGAAGACGCCCTGCACGATGCCGAAGTCGGGAACCACGATCTGGAACTCCGGCGCCTGGGCGTTGAAGAACGCGCTCTGCATCGCCGAATCCGTCGCCTGGTCCAGGAAAACGCCCTGCCCCGACACGTTTGCGCTGCGCAGGCCTGCGCCGGCCAGCAGCTCGCGCCAGCGGCCTTCGCTGCCCACATTGGTCACGTCCACCGTTTCGGCGTTGAACGCCAGCCGCGTGGCGCGCAGCCCCGCCACCGTTTCGAATCCCGTGCCCAAGTCGATCTTGAGCAGCAGGTCCTTGCCCTTCTGAGCCGCCATCCGGTCGCCCTCTCGTCATCGCGGCCGGGCCATCGCCCGCCGCCTCGCCTGGTCCTGCAAAGCCCCGACGCCCAGCGGCGTCAGGCCTCCACTCGAAATCGAAACCGAATTTCGACGCGCCGCCCGCCGTCGCGGTCGCGCCGCGCGCGGGCGCCGCGGAAATCCGCGGTCGCCACGCGTCCGGCGGCCAGCGCGGGCAACGGTCCCAGAAGGGCGTCGCTCACCGCGCCGGCCGCCGCCTTGGCCGCGGCGAAGCTCTGCTCGGGCCCATGCACGATCACCTCAAGATCATGCATCGACCCGGCGAGCCCCTGCGCCGACCAATTCGAAACCCGCTCTTCGCCAAGACTGATGCGCAGCCCCGGCGCCGCCTCCGGCCCCTGGGCATGCGGGGCCGCATCGTGCACGCCGCCCGGGGCCAGCGCCGCCAGCGCGGCCGATCCGTCCAGCGCCTGAAACACAGCCGCCTGCAGGGCCGCCGAAGCCGCATAGCTCATGGCGTCGCCTCCTCGTCGGCCCAGACCGTCAGGAACCGCCCGCGCTCGTCCGCCTCGCTGACGGCGCGGATGCGGAACACCCGCGCGCCGTCGCGCAGGCGGACGAGCGCGGGCGGTTCCTGACGGTCTGGGCCGACGAGGAGGCGACGCCATGAGCTA
>JBCBYE010000842.1:0-1653 GCA_039816075.1 Pseudomonadota bacterium
CCCCCTCGCCCGCCCCAGCCCCCGACGCGACCCCCGACCCAGCCCCCGACCTAGAACCCGGCGCCGACCCAGCCCCAACCCCCGACCCAGCTCCAAACCCCGACCCCCCAGCATGACCCCCGACGCCGCCAAGGCCGCCCTCGCTCCCCTGCGCGCCGCCCAGTACGACTTCGCCGAAGCCCCCGTGCGCCAGGCCCTCGCCGACCTCGTCGCCGAGGACGCGCCGATGCGCCTCAGCCATCCCTTGGGCGAGACCACGGGCCCCCTGGCCTTCTACGACGCCGCCTATGCGCCGCTGCTCGCCGCGCTCCCCGATCTGGAACGCCGCGACTGGATCGTCATGGCCGGGCGAACGCCCGAGGGCGCCCTGTGGACCGGCTGCGGCGGGCACTACGTGGGCACGTTCAAATCCCCCTGGCTCGACATCCCCCCCACGGGCCACGCCGTCGCCATGCGCTTTCACGAATTTCACAGGTTCGAGGACGGCCGCGTCACCGAGGTCCAGGCCCTATGGGACATCCCCGAGCTGATGCTCCAGGCCGGCGCCTGGCCGCTCGCCCCCTCGCTCGGCCGCGAATGGCTGGTCCCCGGCCCGGCCACGCAGGACGGCCTCTCCTCCGCGCCCCACGACCCGGACCGCTCCGCCCGGACCTGCCGGCACATCATCGACATGCTGGAGGCGATGAAGCGTCACCCCGCCGAAGGCGGCCCCGAGGTCATGGAGATGCCGCGCTTCTGGCATCCCCGCATGTCCTGGTACGGCCCCGCCGGCATCGGCACGGGCCGCGGGGTCGAGGGCTTCCGCAACTGGCACCAGATCCCCTTCCTCAACGCCATGCCCGACCGCGGCCGATACGTGGACCGGATCGAATACCACTTCTTCGGCGACGGCGATTACGCCGCCGTCACCGGCTGGCCCGACATGATCCAGACCGTCAGCCATCCCGGCTGGCTGGGCATCGCGCCGACGGGCAAGCGGATCGAGATGCGCTCCCTCGACTTCTGGCGTCTCGAAGGCGGGCGGATCCGCGAAAACTGGGTGCTCGTGGACCTGCTGCACGCCTACGATCAGCTCGGCGTGGATCCGCTCGCCCGCATGCGCGAATTCAACAAGGCCCGCCTCGGCTTCGACCCCGAGACCGGCCGCGCCCGGCCCGCCTGATGGCCGCCGACCGCGTCACCTCCCTCGACGTCGCGCGCGCGGCCGGGGTCAGCCAGTCGGCGGTCAGCCGCGTCTACACGCCCGGCGCCTCGGTCTCGCCCGCCACCGCCGCCAAGGTGCGCGACGCCGCCGCCCGTCTCGGCTACCGCCCCAACGTGCTGGCCCGCTCGCTCATCACCGGGCGCAGCCGCATCATCGGGCTGGTGGTCGCCTATCTCGAAAACCAGTTCTATCCCGGCGTCCTGGAAAAGCTCTCCAACGCCCTGCAGGCCCGCGGCTTTCACGTCATGATCTTCATGGCCGGCCAGGGCGAGGACGCCGAGCGGGTCCTGGACGAGCTGCTGGACTACCAGGTCGACGGCATCGTCGCCGCCTCCGTCACCCTCTCCTCCGGCTTCGCCGCGCGGTGCGAGGGGCTGGGCGTGCCCGTCGTCCTCTTCAACCGCGTGCAGGACGACCCGCGCCTGTCGGCCGTCGCCTCCGACAACCGC
>JBCBYE010000132.1:0-8653 GCA_039816075.1 Pseudomonadota bacterium
CATCCGCGCCCATGTCGATGAGCGGATCGCCACCGAGCGTCTCACCGCCGACATGCTTTCGGCGCGGTTCAACGTCTCGCGCTCCACGCTCTACCGCGACTTCAAGGCGGATGGCGGGCTCGAGCGTTTCCTGCGCCAGCGTCGGCTGGAGGCGGCGCTGATGGACCTGGCCTTCAACCCCGCCGAGCGGGGCGCCGTGACACGCGTCGCCGAGCGGCTGGGTTTCGCCACAACGGCCCATTTCAGCCGCGCCTTTCGCGAGCAGTTCGGCTTTGCCCCCAGCGATGTGGCGGGGCGTTGCGCCCACGGCGAGGACGCCGCGGCAGGGTCGAGCGCGATCACGGCAAGCGCCCGGCGCAACGCGGTGGAGGATGTCCTGAAGCGACTGTGAAACGCACAGACGACAAAGTCGGGATTCTCAGACAACGACTTTGACCCAGGGGCCCCGTAGTCTGGACCAACCTTGGAGGTGCGTACTTCGTGTGTTGCGGGTTCGCGCGCCTTTCGTGTGAACGCCAGCCTCGAGGGCCTTGCCCGTGACGATCTTCGCCGCCGCGCCGATCCGGCGCGCTTGTATTCGGCTGGGCGCCGCCTGCGCCGCCGCCCTGCTCGTCGCCCAGCCCGCCTGGGCGCTGACCGTCACCACCGACTACACCATTGGTCAGGCTTCCATCGGAACCGGATCGATCGGCCAGACGGTCCCGTCCGACGACGACCTCGGCGATTTCTCCGGCGTCGTCACGGTCGGCGGCGCCCTGGCCGAGCTTTCCGTGCAAGCGAGCGCCGGCTCCGGCGTCGGAGACGCCGACGCCTCCGTCGAAGCCTCGATCTTCATCACGAACTCGGCCGCCGCGACGTCCGCGACGCTGCACTTTCTGTTCGAGTACGACCTGCTCGTGCAGGCCTCGGGCAAGCTTCCAGCCAGCAGTGCAGAGGCCGAAGGCCTGGTCGTGCAGCGATTTCAGGGCCTCAACGTCTTCCGCTTCGATACGCCGGATCTTTTGGCGGAGTTCAATGACGACAACCCCGCCGGCGACGTCTTCACGGTGGACGACGGAGCTGCGTTTTCGCTTTCGATCGGTTCGGGCGAGACAATCGAGTTGCTTGTCAGCCTCGCGGCGAACGCGCGTGTGACTGAAGAGATACTCGCGCCGGACGCCGACGCCCTCGCGTTCGCGTCCGGTCGGCTGACCGTGACGTCGATCGACGGCGGCGAGGTCGCCCCCGTCCCGCTTCCCGCCGCCGCCGCGATGCTGCTGGCCGGCCTCGGCGCGCTCGGCGCCGCCGCCCGTCGTCGCGCCCGGCCTGGCGACCCTCTCAGGCGCATCGACCCGCGCCGAGGCGAAGGCCACCCGACGTCGCTCGCGGCGCGGCGGGATCAGAACCGCACCCAAACCTGAAAGAAGAGGCCTCAATGCTCAGAACCGCAGCCGTGGCGGCCGTCGCCGCCGCATGGGCCGGCGCCGCCGCCGCCCTCACCGTGACCGAGACGCCCGATGCCGGGAGCAGCCTCGACACCGCCTTCGTTCTGCCGGCCGGCACGATCGCGATCGAGGGGACGATCGAGAACACGTCGATCTCCGACGTCGATCTCTACCGGTTCAGCTTGATCGCGCCGACGCGGCTGACCCTACGCATGCTGTTCCTCGGCGCGGATGCCAACCTGCTCCTGTTCAACGGCCTCGGCCAGGGGCTCGCCGCAAACGACGATCACGGCGTCAGGTCCGGTTGCGACCTTCCAACTGGTCTCGCCACCCGTGATTCCTGCCTGTCGGTCGATCTCGCCGCCGGCGAGTACTTCCTTGGCGCAGGCGACAACAACACGGCCGCCTTCGCCACCGCCGCGGATGCGGTTTTGGGGCCCGACTTCTTCAGTAACGACGATGGCATCCTGCCGAGGCCGACGCCCGAAACGTTGGCCCTGCTCGGCAACGAGGACGGCGAGCGTTTCCTGAACAACGAAGGCGCCTACCGCATCGAGTTCAGCGCCCCGGTCTCCTCCGTCCCGCTGCCGGCCGGCGCCTGGCTTCTGCTCTCCGGTCTCGGCGTCCTTCGCCTCGCGGCACGCGGCGGCGCCTGACCTCGGCCCCGGGCGGATCGACCCCCGCCCGGCGACCCCCTGATCCGCGGAGGCGCCGGGCCTCCGCCTCCAGCCTTGACGGAGTTCCGCCATGACCCTTCGCATCCTCCTCTCCGCCGCGATCCTCGCCGCCCTGCCCATGGCCGGGCACGCGTTGACCGTCGATACGCGCGGCGACGCCGTGTTCGACGTGTTGGAAGGCGCCGGCGCGTCCATTTCCATCAGCATCGTCGGGCCCGAGTCCGCGCCCGCGACGGACGGCCTCGTCCTGCACGAGATCCTGGCGGAGGTCGGCGTCGAGAACGATCCGGGCGAGGTCGACATCTCCGCCGACGCCACGAGCACCCTGAGCAACCCGCTGGGCGCCGCGCCGGCGGTTCTGAACTTCGCGTTCGAGTTCGATGCGCTGGCCCGGGCCTTCGGCGAGCTGCCCGAAGGGTCCGCCGCCGTCGATGTCGGCTTCTTCGAGGAGAACATCGGCACGCCGCTGACGTCGTCCGCCCCCCTCGTCGCCCTGTTCGAGCCGGGGGAGAGCTTTGCCGACGACGGGGGTCTTCTCCTTCAGCCGAACGCTGGGCGCCGGCGAGACGCTCCGCCTGTTCACCAGCATCGGGCTTTCCGCGGAGGTCAGCGAGGGCGGGCAGGCCGACAGCTTCGCCTCGGGCTTCGGCCGGCTGACGCTCGTCTCGATCGAAGGCGGCGGGGTCGGGGAGATCCCGCTGCCTGCCGGCGTCTGGCTTCTGTTGAGCGGCCTGGGCGCCCTCGGCGTCGCCGCTCGGCGGCGCGCCTGAGGCGCGCCTGCCCAACCGCCTCGGCGCCGCGCGTGTTCATCGGCAATCAACGGGAGAAAGCGTGATGAGAGATCTGACAAACATGGTGTTCTGCGTCGCCTGCGCGCTGCTGGCATCGGGCACCGGCGCCAAGGCCTTGTCCGTCATCAGCCTGAGCGATTTCGACGACCCGGCAGTCCTCGATTTCGAGAGCGTAGCCGCGGGGCCCATCGACAGCGATGCGCCTCTATTCACCGATATCGGCATCAGTTCGATCACGGGGACAAGCGCGGCCCAGAGTGTCGACATGTTCGGGTTTGCCGTCGATGGGAACGGGCTGGGCCTGATCGGCGGCGTTCTGTCCGTGGTCCAACCGGGCGAAGTCATCGACGCACCCCGTCGCGGCAGCGACCCGGCTTTCACACTCGCTCTGGCCGAACCCACGACGCGCATCGGCATCGATATCGTGGAGGCCCGCAGCGGGATCACGCTCCGTTTTCTGAACGCGGGGTCGGTGGTCGACAGCTTCACCCCCAGCGCCCCCCAGAACCTTGGCCTGGCGATTTACCTAGAGCTCGCAGCGTTCGACAGCGTCGAGTTTTTCGCTGCGGCCTCGCTCTCCCCGAATGAAGGCTGGGCGCTCGACAACATCACGCTGGAGCAGGGCGCCCCGGTGCCGGTGCCGCTGCCGGCTTCCGCGCTCCTGCTTCTGGCGGGCCTGGGCGCCGTCGCGCTCGGTCGCCGAACCTGAGGCGGCGCTGACCGCGTGGCGCGTTCTCTGGACCCGCAGTTTCCGTCTGTCGGCTCTCACCGACGATGCCCTCGGTTGAAACGCCGCTCAAGCGGGCTGCGTCCTTGATGGAGGGTCGAATGGTCGAGGCTCTCCGTGCAGGGCGCGCAATCGGTCGACCGAGGCCGCGAGACGGATGACCCTGGCGGCCCTGGAGCACGCCTTCGCGGTCGTCGGCGATCTGCTCCGGGGATCCGGAGGTCAACATGTTCATGCGGAAACGGCCCCGACAGACGGCCCGCGCAGGCCATTGATCAGGCCGAGCACGCCGGCGGAGACCTTCCGTGGCGGCACGGCCTCGGCCAACTGGAGGACGCCGCAGCGGGCGTGGAGCGGCGGTCGCGGGCCGGTCCTCGCCAGCCGTCCCTGCAGCGAGGTCGGCGACCAGGTCTCGATCGCGTCGGGCGTCGCCGGCGTGCGCGTGAAACCGGCCAGGTTGCAGGCCGCCGCTTGAAGCTGGAGCCGCACGCGGTTGGCGGTGAGGCGCATGCAGGCGAGCCGCGTCCACTTCAGCGCATGCCTGCCGTCCTTCATGCGCTGCTCGGCCGTGCCGCGGTCGTTGCAGAAGGCAAGAACCCGCTCGTTCGGGATGCTTCGGCGGGCGACGATGAAGCCTGCGTGCGGGAACAGCTCGCCCAGTTGGCGCTCGACCCTGGCCACGTTGCAAACCTGTCCAGGAAAGCGGGACCGCCTCTCCGGGGCGTTCGCGCACCATCCGCGACTAACCGAGGGTCAAGAAAGCCTGAGACTTGGTCGTCCGGTTCCGTCGGGGCATCGATGACGTGTTGAACGGCTGCGTTCGCGACGGCGCCGCAGAATTCGTCGCGTGCGCGATCATCGCCCTCGATGCTGCGTGCGCGTGCAGCATTCAACGACTTGTTCGCGACGGGCTCGAAACCGACCTTCGCCGCGCCGCCGCAGAGGTTGAAGGCGCCCCGCCCGACAGCCGCTCCCCTCACGCCACCGGCGCCACGCCGCGCTCTCGATACGGGGTGCGCTTGTAGTGGCCGCGATAGCATTTCGAAAAGTGCGACGGGGAGGTGAAGCCGCAGGCGAGGGCGACGTTGATGACGCTCATGTCGGTCTGCAGGAGGAGACGGCGGGCCTTTTCCAGGCGCAACTCCAAGTAATAGCGCTTGGGGGAGCGGTCGAGGTAGCGGCGGAAGAGGCGTTCGAGCTGGCGGGTGCTCATCTGCACCTCGGCGGCGAGCTGGGCGGCGCTGATGGGCTCTTCGATGTGCTCGTGCATCAGGTCGATGACGCGCGAGAGCTTGGGGTGGCGCACGCCGATGCGGGCGGGGACCGACAGGCGCTGCTGGTCGCCGTCGCCGCGCAGGTTGGAATAGACCATCTGGTCGGCGACCATGCCAGCGAGCTCGGGCCCATGGGTCTCGGCGATCATCGACAGCATCATGTCGCCGGAGGCGGCGCCGCCGGCGGCGGTCATGACGCCCTCGTCGACGACGAAGATGCCGTCGGTCAGCTCCACCTCTTCGAAGTCCTCGGCGAAGCCGTCGCGGTTCTCCCAGTGGATGGTGGCGCGCTTGCCGTCGAGCAGGCCGGCTTTGGCCAGCACGTAGGCGCCGGTGCAGACGGCGGCGGGGCGGGCGCCGCGTCGCGCCTCGCGCCGCAGCCAGTTCAGAAGGCCGCGGGTGGCGCCCAGATGCACGTCGATGCCGGCGCAGACCACGATGCGGCAGCGGCCGGGCAGATCGCCCAGGGGGCCGTCGACCGAGACGCGCGTGCCGCAGGAAGCGAGCACGGGCGCGCCCGGTTCGGAGAGGATCGACCAGCGATAGACCGGCCGGCCCGCCATGCGGTTGGCGTGGCGAAGCGGCTCGATCGCGGCGGCGAAGGCGAGGAGAGAGAAGTTCTCCAGCAGAACGAAGGCGAAGGCCTCCGGCCCGTCATCGGACATGCCCCGACATCTCCCCTTTTTCGCGCGTCCCTGCGAGGCCTGGGACGGCGGGTTATGGGAGCGACCTGAAACCGATGCGCGGGCCGGGTCAAGGGGCGAGACAGAGTTTGGTTCTGGAGGTCCGAGATGTTAGGCTGAACCGGTTCGAAAACCGTGGGGATCGCCATGAAGCATCTTGCCGCCGCCTTGGCTCTGGTCCTGGGGGCCTCTTCCGCGGTTGCGCTGCCCGTCGGCGCCGACATCACCGAAACGCTGGATTCGCCCGCTTTCGGCATCGGTCCTCGCATCCTGCAGGACCTGGGCGAGAGCTTCGGCGCGCAGGTGGAGCTGGACGTCGACGACGAGGTGCAGAACCCGTCCGGGTGGAACGGCCTGCTGGAAGTGGACGTCGCGTCCGATGGTCTCTCGTTCGTGCTGACGCATGTGGAGATGTTCACGGACTATCAGATGTTCGAGCTGACGATCGACAACGTCCTGTTCTCCACCCCGGGCGAGCGGATCGTGGATGTATCCCGCGTCGGGCCGAGCATCGTGAGAGTCGCCACCGCGTCGTTCACCGAGACCGTGAGCTTCGGGAACGATTTCATCTCGCTGGTCATCGAGCTGGACGACGTCGATGGCAACGAACGCCTGTTTTTCCAGGGAGGCGGCTCGGCCAGCTACGCCATAACGACCCGCGTGGACGGCGCGCCCGGCGCGGAGGTGCCGCTGCCCGCGGCCGCGCCGCTGCTGGCGGCCGGCCTCGCCGGTCTGGGCTGGGCCGCGCGCCGGCGCCGCCGCGGCTGATCCGGTCGGCCGCGCCCCAGGGGGGGCGGGAAGCGAAGGCGCCGCCCCGACCCGGGCGGCGCCTTTCGCGTTTCGGGGCCCCGCGCGGCCTGACGGGTTGGAAAACCGCGCGCGACGCCCTATCACGGCGGCTCGCTTGACCTCACCGACCCTTGGGAGGCCCCCATGGCCCTCGACTGGACCCGCCGCAGCTGGCGCGACAAGCCCGGCCTGCAGATGCCCGACTATCCCGACGCGGACGCGCTGGACGCCGTGACGCGGCGGCTGGCGAGCTACCCGCTGCTGGTCTTCGCCGGCGAGGCGCGGGCGCTGACCGCCAAGCTGGGCGAGGTGGCGGAGGGGCGGGCCTTTCTGCTGCAGGGCGGCGACTGCGCGGAGAGCTTCGCGGAGTTCACGGCCGACAACATCCGCGACACGTTCCGCGTGCTGCTGCAGATGGCGGTGGTGCTGACCTTCGGCGCCAAGCTGCCGGTGGTGAAGGTGGGGCGCATGGCCGGCCAGTTCGCCAAGCCGCGGTCTAGCGCCATGGAGACGGTGGAGGGCGTGGAGCTGCCGTCCTACAAGGGCGACATCATCAACGGCTTCGAGTTCACGCCCGAGGCGCGGATCCCCGATCCGGCGCGCATGGAGCAGGCCTATCTGCAGTCGGCGGCGACGCTGAACCTGCTGCGGGCCTTCAGCCAGGGCGGCTTCGCCGACATTCACCGGGTTCATGCGTGGAATCTGGGCTTCGCCAACGGAACGCCGGGGTCGGAGCGTTATCAGGCGATGGCGGAGCGGATCGGCGCGGCGCTGGAGTTCATGACCGCGGCGGGCGTGAGCCAGCCGGCCGGCACGGCGCTGGGGACGGTGGATTTCTACACCTCCCACGAGGCGCTGCTGCTGGAATACGAGGAGCCGCTGGCGCGGCAGGACAGCATCACCGGGCAGTGGGTGGCCGGCAGCGGCCACATGATCTGGATCGGCGACCGCACGCGCCAGCCGGACGGCGCGCATGTGGAGTTCTGCCGCGGGGTGATCAACCCGGTCGGGCTGAAATGCGGGCCGAGCCTGGAGCCGGACGAGCTGATCCGCCTGATCGACCGGCTGAACCCGGAGAACGTGCCGGGGCGCCTGACGCTGATCAACCGCTTCGGCGACGACAAGGTCGGCGCGCATCTGCCGGGCCTGATCCAGGCGGTGCGGCGCGAGGGGCGCAGCGTCGTGTGGTCCTGCGATCCGATGCACGGCAACACGGTCAAGAGCGCGACGGGCTACAAGACCCGGCCGTTCGAGCGGGTACTGCGCGAGGTGCGCGGCTTCTTCGACGTGTGCGAGGACGAGGGTGCCTATCCCGGCGGCGTGCATTTCGAGATGACGGGCCAGGACGTGACGGAGTGCACGGGCGGCCTGCATGACCTGACGGACGCGGATCTGGGCGCGCGCTATCACACGGCCTGCGACCCGCGGCTGAACGCCGGTCAGGCGCTGGAGCTGGCGTTCCTGCTGGCCGAGGCGCTGGAGGGCGGCCACAATGCCGCGCCGGGGACGGTGCAGGCGATGGGTCAGGCGGCAGGCGCCTCTTGAGCGTGATCGTCGTGACCTCGGCCGCCGGGGTGTCGGAGGCGGATATGCGGGCGGCCTCCGACGCGACGGGGGCCGCCTTTTCGCGTCTGGGCGCGTGCGGGGCCGAGGGGCCCGGAGACGCGGCCGCGGCGGCGCGGGCGGCGGAGGCGCTGCCGGACCTGGACGTGAACCGCGTGGCCGCCGGGCCGCGCGAGAAACGGCTGCTGATCGCGGATATGGATTCGACGATCATCACCGTGGAATGCATCGACGAGATCGCCGATGTCGCCGGCGTGGGCGCGCAGGTGGCGGGGATCACCGAGGCGGCCATGCGCGGCGAGCTGGATTTCGAGGGCGCGCTGGCGGCGCGCGTGGCGCTGCTGGAGGGGCTGCGGGCTGAGGCGCTGGAGGAGGTGTGGCGCGAGCGGGTGCGGCTGAGCCCCGGCGCGGCGGTCGCGGCGCGGACCATGGCGGCGCGCGGGGCGAGGACGGCGCTGGTGTCCGGCGGCTTCGCCTTCTTTGCGGAGCGGGTGGCGGAGGCGGCGGGATTTCAGAGCGCGCAGGCCAACCGGCTGGAGGTGCGGGACGGTCGCCTGACCGGGCGCACGACGGGGCCGGTTCTGGGGCGCGAGGCGAAGCTGGAGGCGCTGCGCGCGAACTGCGCCGAGGGCGGCTTCGGCGCCGAGGCGGTGCTGGCGGTGGGCGACGGCGCCAACGATCTGGCGATGGTGGAGGCGGCGGGGCTGGGCGTGGCCTATCGCGCC
>JBCBYE010000509.1:0-3703 GCA_039816075.1 Pseudomonadota bacterium
AGGTGCACGAGCTGTTCGGCGATCTCGACGGCGGCCAGTACGAGGTGGACGCGCTGGCTCGCCACTGAGGCGGCCTGGGGTCACGGCTCGCCGGCGCCAGGCGGCGAACGCGGCGCGGCAGTCGGCGGAAAAGTCATCGGTTCGAACGACGACCCGTCGGACGTCGTCGAGGCGCCGTGCGCTTTCGATCAGGTTCGGACTTGCGGATGCGCGTCCGACGCGTGGATGCAGGCGCGGGCGATATGCGGCGTCGAGACCCGCGGGCACGGTCCCGCGGGGCGGACGCTTCGCCTGCGCCGCGCCGCCGTCGCGGGCGCGGGCTGCGGGCGATCTCATGCGCGAGGCGCCGCCCGCCGTCGTGCATCACGACGGGGACCTTGAGCATCGGGGCGCCGCGGGATCGCCCTGCGGGATTGGCGGCGCCCGCGTTTTCCGACGGCATCCGACCGGTGCGCCGTCGCTCCGGCGCAGCCGCGCATCCGCCCGACCGGCGCGCCGCCGGAGGCGACGAGCGCCTCCAGGACCGTCTGCCGCGCCCCAGTTTCGGCCCCGCAGGCCTGGCGGTCGGACACCGTTCTGCGCGGCCCGCAGCCGCCCGCGGCGGTTCGGCGCGGGGCGCCGTCGGCAACCGCGGATCGGCGCGTTCACGATGCCGGAGATCACCTCCCGGTCACCGACCCGAAGCCCTCCTCTTGCGGCGGTCGGCGCGAACCGCTCGCGGCTCGGCCGGACCTCGGTCGGCCCGCCATCTCGCCGGCCCGGCAGACAGATGGACGCGCAAAGCGGCTCGGGGCGGGCGCCGGTCCACGGCCCCCGGCCCCGGGGGGCGGGCCGCGCGCCCTCTTCCCCGACTCTCACGGCCGGAACGTCGCCTGCGCGGGCGCAGGCTGGCGGGCGGGCCGGCGCTCGCCCGCAGGGCGGCGCTCGGGGCGGCCGGCGGCGCGCCCGCGCTCAGACGCCGCAGCGACGCCGGAACGCCTCGCGCGCCATCGCGGAGCCTTCGAGCGTGAACTCCGCCAGCCGCACGCCCCCGGGATCGCGCAGCACCATGCGCCGCCCGCCCGCCCAGGCGTCCAGCCAGCCGGTGTCGGACCGGGCCGAGCCGCGCAGCGCCCCGTCGCCCTCGCCGCCCTGCAGCTTCAGCGACACGCCGATATGCGGTCGGCAGGACACCTGCAGCCGCGCCTCGCCCGCCTGCAGGCGGGCCAGAACGAAACCGTCGCGTTCATCGAGATCGACCCCGCGGGCCTGCGCCGGCCCGATCCAGGCCAGCGCGGCGGCCAAAGCCGCCGGAAACATCCAATGCATCGCCGTTCCTCCCACGGCCATGCCGAAAAGCTACGCGGCGTTGAACGAATGACTCGCTACCAAATACAATTGAACCTCATCAATGCCTGCATGCGCGTGAACACGGGCTGAAAACCGCCGCACGTTCAGGCGCCGCCCCGTGCCGTCAGTCGCCCCAGACCGCCTGCAGCGCCCGCCGCCAGTTGCCCCACAGCAGCTTCTCCACCAGCGCCTCGCCGAACTGCGCCTCCTCCAGCGCCCGCGCCAGCGCCGGAAGCCCCGCCGCATCGCCGATGGCGCCCGGCACCTGCGCGCCGTCGAAATCCGAGCCGAGCCCGACCCGATCCTCGCCCAGCCGCTCGACCAGGTGCGCGAACTGGCGCACCACGGGCTCCAGCCCCTCGAAATCCTCCATGCGCCCGTCGTCGCGCAGAAAGGCGGTGGCGAAGTTGACGCCGACGATGCCGTCGCGCTCCGCGATCGCGGCCAGCTGCCGGTCCGTCAGGTTGCGGGCATGGGGCACCAGCGCATGGGCGTTGGAATGGCTGGCGATCAGCGGACCGTCATAGTGCTCCGCCACGTCCCAGAACCCCGCCTCGGTGATGTGGCTCAGGTCCAGCGCCAGGCGCCGCGCCTGCACCTCGGCCACCAGCTCGCGCCCCAGATCGGTCAGACCCGGTCCCGTGTCGGGGCCGGCGGGAAAGCGGAACGGCACGCCCGCGCCCCAGATCGTGGGCCGCGACCAGACCGGCCCCAGGCTGCGCAGCCCCGCGGCGCACAGCGTGTCGAGCGCGCGGAAATCGGCGTCGATGGCCTCCGCTCCCTCCAGGTGCATCACCGCCGCGATCTCGCCGGCGGCGCGGGCCGCGTCGATGTCCGCGACGCTGCGGCAGACGCGCAGCGCGCCGGCCCGCTCCAGCGCCAGAAGGATGCCGGCCTGGGCCAGAACCGGCCCGGCGGCGGCGGCGCAGGAGATCTCCGGCGGCAGGGGGATATCGTAGCCGTCCGGCCCGTCCATCTCCATCTCCGGCCCGCCCGAGGGCACGTAGATCGCGAACAGCCCCCCGGCGAAGCCGCCCCGGCGCATGCGCGGCGCGTCGAGCTGCCCCGCGCAGCCGTCGCGAAAGGCGGCGACCGCGTCATGCCCCTCCTCCTCCATGCGCCACAGCTTCAGCAGCACGTCGTTATGCCCGTCGAAGATCGGCTGCGGCGCGGTCGCGGAAGGGACGTCGGTCATGGCGGGATCCTCCTCGCCGCGGCGGGCGCCGGGCCTAAAGGCCCAGCGCGGCGCCGTCCTTGCGGGGGTCCGAGGCGCCGATCAGCACGCCTGCGGACCGGTCCACGGTGATCATCTGCGCGCCGCCGATGGGCGTTTGCGGCACGTTCACCCGCTGCCCCTTGGCCGCCAGCGCCGCGCGCACCGCCTCGGGATAGCCGCGCTCCACGTTCAGGCCGCCGTCCCGCTGGTCGAAGAAGCAGCGCGGCGCGTCGATCGCCGCCTGCGGCGCCATGCCGTAATCCACCAGGTTCGACATCAGCCGCGCATGACCGCAGGGCTGGTAAGGCCCGCCCATCACGCCGAAGACGCGCGTGGTCTCGCCCCCCTCGCGCATCATGCCCGGAATGATGGTGTGCAGCGGCCGCTTGCCGCCCGCCGCCTCGTTCGGATGACCCGCCTTCAGGGTGAAGCCCAGGCCGCGGTCCTGAAACAGGATGCCGAACCTGTCCGAGGCGAGGCCCGAGCCGAAGCTGGAGAAGATCGAATAGATCAGCGAAACCTTCATCAGGTCCTTGTCCACGACCGTGATGTAGATGGTCTCGCGGTGCACCTCTTCGGACAGGGGCGCGGGATCCTCCATCGCCGCCTCCGGATCCACCAGCGCGGCCAGCGAGGCGGCGGTGTCCTTGGACAGCAGATGCGTCAGGCGCACCGCGGCGCGCGCCGGATCGGCGACGAAGCGGTCGCGGGCGTCGTAGGCCAGCTTGGTGACCTCCGCCTCCAGATGCGCCCGCTCCGCCCCGAAGGGGTCGAGCGCGGCCAGATCCCAGGTCTCCAGCATCTGCGCCATCAGGATGGCGATGGCGCCGTGGCCGTTGGGCGGCAGCTCCACCAGCTCCGTGCCGCGATAATCGCCCGACACCGGCTCCACCCATTCCGCCTCGGCGCTCGCGAAATCCTCGGCCGCATGCGTCCCGCCCAGGGCGCGCAGGCTGGCGATCATGTCCTCGGCGACCTCGCCCTGATAGAAGGCGTCGCGCCCGTCGGCGGCGATGCGGCGCAGAACCTCCGCCTGCCCCGGGGCGCGGAACATCGCGCCGGGCTTGGGCGCCGCGCCGCCCAGCGTGAACAGCTCCGCCGCCCGTCCCTGCAGCGCGCCCAGCGACCGGCCCCAGTCGAAGGCGACGCGCGGCGCCA
>JBCBYE010000165.1:0-7857 GCA_039816075.1 Pseudomonadota bacterium
CCTCGACGTGCTGGTGGAGGTGGACGTGGGCGGCGGCCGCTGCGGGGCCTCGCCGGGCTTCGCCGCCGCGGCCCTGGCGCTCGCGGTGCACGACGCGCCCGGCCTGCGCCTGGCGGGGCTGCAGGCCTATGACGGCGGCGCCCAGCACGTCTACGGCTGGCAGGCCCGCCGCGACCGCATCGCCGCCGCCGCCGCGCGCCTCTCCGAAACGCTCATCGCCATGGAGGGCAAGGGCCTCGTCCCCGACATCGTCGGCGGCGCCGGCACCGGCAGCCACCGGCTGGAGGCCGCCGCCGGCCTCTGGACGGAACTGCAATGCGGCTCCTACATCTTCATGGACGTCGATTACGCCGGCGTGCTGGACGAGACCGACCGCCCCCTCTCCGACCACTACGAACACGCCCTCTTCGTGCTGACGGAGGTGATGTCCACCGCCCGCCGCGGCCAGGCCGTGTGCGACGCGGGCCTCAAGGCCATCGCCATGGACAGCGGCCCGCCCGAAAACGCCACCGCCCGCCGCCACGCCTATCTCGGCGCCTCGGACGAGCACGGCGTGCTGGAGGATCCGCGGAACGTCCTGCGCGTCGGCGACCGCATGCGCCTGATCCCCGGCCATGTCGACCCGACCTGCAACCTGCACGACTGGTTCGTGGGCCTGCGCGACGGCCGCGTGGAAACGCTCTGGCCCATCACCGCCCGCGGCAAGGGGTTCTGACCGCCCTACGCCCCGCGCCCCGCGCCGCCGGCGATTGCGCCCGGACCGCCGCTCCGGCACTCTCGCCTCGATCGGTCCGCATCCGAAGACCGACGCCGCAAGGGGAGACGCCGCCATGACGGTCCACGCCAACCTGATCGCCGGCGACTGGGTCGGCGGCGACGCCGCGCCCAACGTCAATCCCTCCGACACCGACGACGTCGTGGGGGAATATGCCCAGGGCTCCGCCGCCGACATGCAGGCCGCCATCGCCGCCGCCCGCGCCGGGGCGCCGGGCTGGTCCCGCTCCGGCCCGCTCGAACGCCACGCCGTCCTGCGCAAGGCCGCGGACGAGATCATGGCCCGCAAGGACGAGCTCGGCCGCCTCCTCAGCCGCGAAGAGGGCAAGACCCTGCCCGAGGGCGTCGGCGAGACCGTGCGCGCCGCCCAGATCTTCGACTTCTTCGCCGGCGAGGCCCTGCGTCTGGCGGGCGAAACCCTCCCCTCCGTCCGTCCCGGCATCACCGTCGAGGTCACGCGCGAGGCGGTGGGCGTCGTCGGCCTCATCACCCCGTGGAACTTCCCCATCGCCATTCCCGCGTGGAAGATCGCGCCGGCCCTCTGCCACGGCTGCACGGTGGTCTTCAAACCGGCCGAGCTCGTGCCCGGCTGCGCCTGGGCCCTCGCCGACATCCTGCAGCGCGCCGGCCTGCCCGCGGGCGTGCTGAACCTGGTGATGGGGCAGGGCGGCACGGTCGGCCAGGCCATGCTCGACAGCGCCGAGGTCGACGCGATCTCCTTCACCGGCTCCGTCGCCACGGGCCGCCGCGTGGCCGAGGCCTCCGTCGCGCGCATGCGCAAGTTCCAGCTGGAGATGGGCGGCAAGAACCCCTTCGTGGTGCTCGACGACGCCGATCTCGACGTCGCGGTGGACGCGGCGGTGAACTCCGCCTTCTTCTCCACCGGACAGCGCTGCACCGCCTCCTCGCGCCTGATCGTCACCGAGGGCATCCACGACCGTTTCGTCGCCGCGATGCAGGCGCGCATGGCCGGCCTGACCGTCGACG
Source organism: Pseudomonadota bacterium (assembly GCA_039816075.1). Classification (GTDB taxonomy): domain Bacteria; phylum Pseudomonadota; class Alphaproteobacteria; order Rhodobacterales; family Rhodobacteraceae; genus Albimonas. Next base: position 1,762 of record JBCBYE010000165.1, read on the forward strand.
ACGCCCTCAAGGACGGTACGCAGATCGGCCCTGTGGTGGATGCGCGGCAGCTGAAGCAGGACGTCGACTACATCGAGATCGGCCGCTCCGAAGGCGCGGCCCTCGCCGCGGGCGGCGAGCGTCTGAACCGCGCCGCCCCGGGCTTCTACCTCGCCCCCGCCCTCTTCACCGAGGCGACGAACGACATGCGCATCGCGCGCGAGGAAATCTTCGGCCCCGTCGCCGCCGTGATCCGCGTCAAGGACTACGAGGAGGCGCTGGCGGTCGCCAACGACACCGATTTCGGCCTGTCCTCCGGCATCGCCACCACATCGCTCAAGCATGCGACGCACTACAAGCGCAACGCGGAGGCGGGCATGGTCATGGTCAACCTGCCCACCGCCGGCGTCGACTTCCACGTACCCTTTGGCGGCCGCAAGGGCAGCAGCTACGGCCCGCGCGAACAGGGCCGCTACGCCGCCGAATTCTACACCACGGTCAAGACCGCCTACACCCAGCCCTGAGCGGTCCGGCGAGACGCGCCGCCCGCCCGCCGGGGTTCCTCGACGGCGGCCGCCACGGCGGAGGCGCGCACGCGGCGACGCCAAGGAAGCCTCCGCGCTTGATCGTCCGCGCGGGTCCGGGCGAACCGCTTGAGGGCTCCCTGACCGGGACATCCCGGCCAAGGCCATCCCGGGCGAAGCGCGACACGCGGTCCAGCCCCTGACCGAACCGGCGGAGGTCCCGCCCGAACGGCGAAAGGGGAACGCCGGATCAAGCTTCCTCGGCCGTCCGGCGCCGCGCTGTAGATCTGTCAGATAGCGGCCGGGGACGGCGGCGGGGCCGACATCTACGATGCCGACGCCGACGCCGGCTCGTTTCTCTTCACGGACCGGGACTGTTTCGACGTCGCGGCCTCGCCCGACGAAGAGTTCATCGGCGCGACCGGCGCCGGGTCCTGCTTTTCGTTCAACGCCGACGCCGGCACGCGCGCGCGTCTCAACGACGGACGGCCGTTGAACGCTCGGGCTGGGCCCCGACGGCGTCCTCTACGGCGCCGACGTTTACGTGATCGACCCGGCCACGGGGGCGGACGCCCTGCTGGCCACGATCCCGGGCGTCTCCTCCCTGGGGGACCTCGCGGTGAACGGCCGCACGCTTTTCATGGCGTCGTCCGGCGTCGTCATGACCGAACTCGTCAGCTTCGATCTCGGCACGCCCGCCGGCGGCCCGGTCCGCCCTCTCGGCGTCTCCGCCCTGGCGTTCGGCGACGGCGCGCTCCTTGGGCAGACCTTCGACGGCGCGGGCGTGCAGGTCGGCACGGCCTTGACGGCCAGCTTCATCTTCGGCGCGGCGCGGGTTCCCGGGTCGACCGCGACGATCCCGCGGCCGGGGGCGGTCCCGCTCCTGCCGGCCGGCCTCCGCGGCCGCGCGCCGGCGCGACGGCGCAGGCGCCGAAAGAGGCTAGGCGCGGCTGAGAGCATGCCCCGGCGTCGCGCCGTCGCGGGCGCGGCGCTCCGCCCATGTCCGGCGTGGCCGTCCGAACGCTCGGCCCAACCCCGCCAGCTTGCCGCACCACCGGCGCCGGCGCCGGCGCCGCCCAAGCTCCGCCGTCGCGCCAAGCGCCGCCCCGGACCTGATCCGGGGCCTCCTCAGGCCCGCCGCACGCGGCGTCGGCCGCGCCGAGGCGCCGACGTCTCGGCCGCGCTCGTCCGCTTGCCCTTGATCCGGGGCGGCTTTGCCTCGACCTTCGCAGCGTCGCCGCGCCCGCGGCTCCGTCGCCGCCTCCCGTCCCGCCCGCGTCCCCCGCGCCCGGAAAAAGAAACGCCATGCCCGCCGCTCCCCAGCTTCCCGATCCCGGCCTGCCGCCCGCGACGTTCCACGACCTCGCCGGCGCCTCCGTCTTCATCTCCGGCGGCGGCGCCGGCATCGGCGCGGATCTGACCGAGGGGTTTCTGGCCCAGGGCGCGCGGGTCGCCTTCTGCCAGCGCTCCGACCCCGCCGCGTTCTGCGACGCGATGGAGGCGGCGCAGGGCGTGCGCCCGCTCGGCCTCGTGTGCGACGTCACCGACATCGACGCCCTGCGCCGCGCGCTCGCCCGGGCGGCCGAGGCCCACGGCCCGATCACGGCGCTCGTCAACAACGCCGCCCGGGACGAACGTCACCCCATGGCCGGCTACACGCCCGAGGCCTGGGACGCCGCCCAGGCCGTCAACCTGCGGCACTTCTATTTCGCCGCCCAGGCCGTCGCCCCCGCCATGGCCGCGGCCGGCGGCGGCGCCATCGTGAACTACAGCTCCATCAGCTACATGATGGGCGGCGGCGGCTACACCTCCTACGCCACGGCCAAGGCCGGCATCACCGGCATGACCCGCGGCCTGGCGCGGGAGCTCGGGCCCGACGGCATCCGCGTCAACGCCCTCATGCCCGGCTGGGTCCTCACCCAGCGTCAGCTCGACAAATGGGCGACGGACGAGGATCTGGCCGCCCATCTCGCCGGCCAATGCCTCAAACGGCACTTGGTCGGGCGCGACATGATCGGCGGCACGCTCTTCCTGGCCTCCCGGGCCTCGGCGATGATGACCGGGCAGGCCCTGGTCATCGACGGCGGCGTGGTCTTCACCGGATGAGCGACGCGCCCGACCGAAGCGCGCCCGACCGGATCGCGCCCGACCGAAGCGCGTCCGACCGGATCGCGGTGGACTGGATCGCGGTGGACTGGGGCTCCTCCCGCCTGCGCGCCTGGGCGCTGGACGCGGGCGGCGAGGTGCGGGCCGAGGGCGCCTCCGACGCCGGCGCCGGCGGCCTCGGCCCCGACGGCTTCGAACCGGCCCTCCTCGCCCTCGCCGGCCGGTGGCTGCCGGAAAAGGGCCGCGCCCGCGTCATGGTCTGCGGCATGGCCGGCGCCCGCCAGGGCTGGGCGGAGGCCGGCTACGCCCCCGTCCCCGCCGCCCCGCGCGCCGCCGCGCCCGCACGCCCGCGCACCCGCGATCCCCGCCTCGACGTGCGCATCCTCGGCGGCGTCTCCCAAACCAACCCGCCCGACGTCATGCGGGGGGAGGAGACGCAGATCGCCGGCCTCCTCGCGTCCGAGCCCGGCTTCGACGGCGTCGTCTGCCTGCCCGGCACCCACTCCAAATGGGTCCACGTCACGGGGGGAGAGATCTTCCACTTCCTCACCTGCATGACCGGCGAGGCCTATGCCCTGCTCGCCGAACGGTCGGTGCTGCGCCACACCCTGACGGGACCCGAGGGGCGCGACCTGCCCGCCTTCCTCGACGCGGCGGACGAGGCGATGACCCGTCCCGAACGCGTCTTCGCCCGCCTCTTCTCCCTGCGGGCCGGCGCGCTGCTCTCCGCCGAACCGGACGCGCCCGCGACCCTGCGCGCGCGCCTCTCGGGCTGGCTGATCGGGCTCGAACTCGCCGCCTCGCGCCCCTATTGGCTCGGCCGCCGCGTCGCCCTGGTCGGCGCCCCCGGCCTCACCGCTCATTACCGCGCCGCGCTCGAGGCGCAGGGCCTCGCGCCCGAGCCCCTCGACGCCGCGCGCCTCACCCTCGACGGCCTGCGCGCCGCCCATGCCAAGCTGAGCGAGACATGACCCACCGTCCCCTCGTCGCCATCCTGCGCGGCCTGACCCCGCCCGAGGCCGAACCGATCGCCGAAGCGCTGCTGAGCGCCGGCATCACCCGGATCGAGGTGCCGCTGAACTCGCCCGATCCCTTCGACAGCCTCGCCGCCATGGTCCGCGCCTTCGCGGGCCGCGGCGCGTTCGGCGCCGGCACCGTCCTGACGCCGGATGACGCCCGCCGCACGGCCGAGGCCGGCGGAACCTTCGTCGTCGCCCCGAACTTCGATCCCGCGGTCATGGCCGCCGCCCAGGCCGCCGGCCTCGAAACCTGGCCCGGCATCTTCACCCCGACCGAGGCTTTCGCCGCCCTCAAGGCCGGCGCAACGGCGCTGAAACTCTTCCCCGCCGAAATCGCCGGCCCCAAGGGCCTCAAGGCCCTGCGCGCCGTCCTTCCCGCGCGGACCCCGGTCTACGCCGTCGGCGGCGCCGCCCCCGACAGCTTCGCCGACTGGGCCGCCGCCGGCGCCACGGGCGCGGGTCTCGGCTCCTATCTCTACAAGCCCGGCGCCGCGCCGGCCGAGGTCCACGCCAAGGCCCGGGCCGCCGTCGCCGCGTCCGACGCCGCCTTCGGCACGGCCTGAGTCCGCTTGCGCCGCCGGAGGCCGCACGGTAATCGCCGCCGGTCCTCACCTCGAAAGCGCAGGCTCAAAACATGTCCCTCCCCGCGCCCAAAAAGGTCGTGCTCGCCTATTCCGGCGGCCTCGACACCTCGATCATCCTCAAATGGCTGCAGACCGAACTCGGCTGCGACGTCGTCACCTTCACCGCCGATCTCGGCCAGGGGGAGGAGCTGGAGCCGGCCCGCGCCAAGGCCAAGCTGATGGGTCTGAAGGACGAGGACATCATCATCGAGGACGTGCGAGAGGAATTCGTCCGCGACTTCGTCTTCCCCATGTTCCGCGCCAACGCGGTCTACGAGGGGCTCTACCTGCTCGGCACCTCCATCGCCCGGCCGCTGATCTCCAAGCGGCTGGTGGAGATCGCCGCCGAAACCGGCGCCGACGCCGTCGCCCATGGCGCCACCGGCAAGGGCAACGACCAGGTGCGGTTCGAGCTTTCGGCCTACGCCCTCAACCCCGACATCCGCGTCATCGCCCCCTGGCGCATGTGGGACCTGACCAGCCGCACCAAGCTCATCGAATGGGCGGAGGCGCATCAGGTCCCCGTCCCCAAGGACAAGCGCAACGAGGCGCCCTTCAGCGTCGACGCGAACCTCCTGCACACCTCCTCCGAAGGCAAGGTGCTGGAGGATCCGGCCGTCGAGGCGCCCGACTACGTCTACCAGCGCACCGTCGCGCCGGAGGCCGCGCCGGATCAGCCCGAATTCATCGAAGTCGGCTTCACCTGCGGCGACGCCACCCACCTGAACGGCCAGGCGCTCAGCCCGGCCGAGATGCTGACCGCCCTCAACGAGGTCGGCGGCAAGCACGGCGTCGGCCGGCTCGACCTGGTGGAGGGGCGCTATGTCGGCATGAAATCCCGCGGCATCTACGAAACCCCGGGCGGCACGGTCCTGCTGGCGGCGCATCGGGGGATCGAGCAGATCACGCTCGACCGTGGCGCGGCGCATCTGAAGGACGAGCTGATGCCCCGCTATGCGGAGCTGATCTACAACGGCTACTGGTTCAGCCCCGAACGCCGCATGCTGCAGGCCGCCATCGACGAGAGCCAGCGGCATGTGGAGGGGAGCGTCCGGCTGAAGCTCTACAAGGGCTCCGTCGACGTGGTCGGCCGCTGGTCCGACGCCTCGCTCTATTCCGAGGCGCATGTGACCTTCGAGGAGGACGCCGGCGCCTACGACCAGGCCGACGCCCAGGGTTTCATTCGACTCAACGCCCTGCGCCTGCGCCTGCTGGCGGCGCGGGACCGGAAGCTGGCGGGCAAGTGACGCCACCGCGCCGGGGGCGGGGCGCCGTTTCGCACCGCGCGCTGCACCAGCGCGCCTTTACGCACCTCGCGCCGCCCCCGGCGCGCAGCGCGGCGCGATGATCCGCTACGTCTCCGGTCGCGGCCTTGATCGCGTTCCGCGTCGCGGTGAACGCCGTTCGCTCGGCGCAGGCCTTGCTCGCCCGCCGAGCGAACGGGCCCCCGGCGCCGCGCCGCCCATGACGCCGCGGCGACGCCGCCGCGTCTCCGCCCGCGCCCGCTGGAACGCCGCATGCCGGCCGCAGCCCGTCGCCTGCCTGTCCAGCCGCCTCTCCCGCCGCGTCCTGCGCCAAGGCCAGGACCGCCCGGCGTCCCCTGCCGCCGGCATTCGCCGAGGCGGAAATCGGTCAAGACCTCCCGGCCTCCCCGCCGCCTGAACCGCAGCGCGCGCCGCCATCCCCAGGCCGCCGCGCACGGTCCGACCCCTCCCCTCTCGATCCGCGCCGAGCGCCACGGCGAAGGCCTCGCGGCTGCGCCGGCCCCCGGCATCGACCTTCGCTCCCAGCGATCGGCGCCTCGCGGCCCCGCCGCCCCAACCGCAACGCGCGGCTCCACGGCGC
>JBCBYE010000623.1:0-2834 GCA_039816075.1 Pseudomonadota bacterium
CCCCCCCGCCGCGCCCCGGCGGGGGGCGACGGGGGGGGCGGGCGGGCCGAGCGCCCGGCGGGGGCGCAGGCCCCGGCCCCTGGCCTCAACCGGCGAGGCTGTCGCGCAGGCGGGCGAGCGGCCCCGCAGCGCCCTCGGCCCCCGGCGCGGCCGCCGCCAGGCCGGCCAGCCGGTCGTCCTTCTCGCGGCTCGACCGGCTGGAGCCGAACTCGTAGTCGAAGGCCGTGCCGATGTTGCGCGCGAACATGCCGCCGATGCCGGTCAGAAAGCCCACCAAGGTGTTGATCAGCGCGCTGTTCTGGCTGTCCGCGCTCAGCGACAGCAGAAACATCACCACGCCGATGCCCACCACCGCCGCGAAGGCGGCCGCCAGCATCACGTCGGCGCGCCGGGATCCGCCGCCCGTCGCCGCGTAGATCGAGACCTCGCGCGCCCGCGCATCGGCCACGTCCGCCAGCGTCAGGCGCAGCTCCTCCAGCTCGATCTCCCGCAGTCGCGCGCGCAGGTTCGCGCGCGTCTCGGGGTCCATCGCCGCGCCCATCGCCGCATCGCGGCTGGCCTCGTCGGTCACCGACACGCCGGTGACCTCCTCGATCAGCGCGCCGGCCATGCGGCCCAGGACCTCGGCCCCCGCGCCGCCGCCCGCCAGGCGCGCGGCCAACGCCGGCGCGACCGCGCCCAGAACCGGAAGAAGAAGGGGAAGCGCCATCACCGCACCCCCCTCAGGCCGCAAGCGCCGGGCCTTCGCCCAGCGCATGCACCGCCGCCTGCGCCGCGATGCGCACGGCGGCCGAGGGTTCGCCCGTCTCCGGCAGCGCCACGCGCCGCTCGAACCGCAGGATCGCGGCACGGGTGCGCGGGCCCATCAGCCCGTCCGCCGGCCCAGGCTCCGCCCCCAGATGCGCCAGCGCCTTCTGCAGGTCCGCCAGCCCGGCCACGCGGAACCGCCCATCCTCGACCGAGGCGCCCGCATGGCGGGCATAGGCCGCGGCCATCTTCTCGTCGTAACGGTTCTTGGCGTAGGCCGGCCCGTTGTAGCCGCGGGCGAAGGCGGCCCAATCGCGCTCGCGCAGCGCCCGCTCCAGCCGCGCGCCGCGCACATAGCCGGCGAAGGCCGCCAACTGCGAGGCTTCGTCCTCGCACATGTCCGCCACGAAGCTTTCCACATCGGGCCAGCCGCACAATTCGGCGTTGCGGCCCAGCACCTGAAACCGGCCCCAGGAGGCCGCCTTGAGGGCCGCCTCGCGGTGCAGCGTCGCGGCCGTCTCCAGCCGCGCATACTGCGCCTCTCCGCCGCGGCCATAGCCGCCGGGCACAGGGTCCGACACCGTGGGCACGCCGTCGAATTCGCCGCCCGTCAGCCGGTGAAAGACGTGCCTTTCGAAGAGGATCGGCGGACGGCCGGAGGCGAGGAACGGCGCGCCGCGGCTCTCCACCTCGGCCACCGCCTTGATCGCCGCCAGCTCGCAGCCCAGCGCCTCGGCCGCGTCGCGCCAGGGGCCGTCGCCCTCGATGCGCCGCGCGGCGCCGCGGAAGCCGTCGGGCGCGCGTCGGCCGTCGTCCGGCCCGGCGCCGCCCCATTCCATGCGAATCATGTGATGCCCTTTCCCTGGCCCGGCGCGACCGGCGGAAAGGGCGAGCGGGCGCAGGCGGCGCCCGGCCCCGGGGCCGGCGAAACGCCTCGCATCGCGGGGGGCACGATGCGCGGGATCGGTTGAATTCGCGTTAACGTCTCGTCGATTTCGATCGACGCGGCCGCGCCGCGCGCATCACTCGGCGGCCGCGGTCGCCGCCCGCCTCCTCGACCTCGGCGAAGGCGGCGTCGAGCGCCCGCTCGTAGGGCAGGCCCCGATTGGCCACCATCCAGAAGACGCCGGAGGGCTTGAGCAGCCGCGCCGCCGCGGCGATGAAGCTCTCGCCCAGGCCCCGATCCACCGCGCGGCCGGCGTGGAACGGCGGGTTCGACAGCACGGCGTCGCAGCGGCCCTCGGCCAGGCCCGAGGCCCGCGCATCGGCCCAGTGAAACGCCGCGCGCGGATCGGCCACGTTCGCCCGAGCGCAGTCGAGCGCGGCGAGGTCCGCCTCCACCAGGTCCAGCGCATCGACCGCGGCCGAGGCCAGGACCGCCGGCGCCAGAAACCCCCAGCCCGCGCCCAGATCCGCCACGCGGCCCGACAGCGGCGGCAGCGTCGCGGCCAGCAGGGCGGAGGCGGGATCGGCGCCGTCCCAGGAAAAGACGCCGGCTTCGGTTACGGCCGGCGCGCCGTCGGACAGCGTCGCGCGCGGCGCGCGGGCGGCGGCCGCGCGCCACTCCGCCGGCGCGGGGGGCCCGGTCTCCGTCCGCGCCATGAGGAGCACCCGTCCGTGCCCCCCGGGCCGAGCGGTCGGCGTCAGCCCGGCGCGCTTCAACGCCCGCTCCACCCCCTCGATCCCATCGGTCTTGGCCCCGGCGCAGAGAACCACGCCCCCGGGCGCGCACAGATCCCAGGCGCGCGACAGATCCGACAGGGTCCGCGCCCGCGCCCGATCCGCCAGCACCGCGACGACGGGGAACGGTCCGGCCTCCGCGGGCAGGGCGGCGTGGGTCTCAACCCCGCGCGCGGCCAGCGCATCGTGATCGGGCTTGAAGCTTTGTTCGGCGACCCATCGGTCCGGCGCCAGGGCGTCGCTCAGCGCCGGAGAGGGGCGCGCGCGCAGCATCGCCGCCCCCCGCGCCTCGGGCGACGGCAGGTCGAAGGCTCGCCAGGCGGCGGCCAGAAGCGCGACGGGATCGGCCATGCCGCGCGCTTAGCCCGAGGCGCGGGTGGAGGCCAGCCTCCCCGTGCGGCGCGGCG
>JBCBYE010000406.1:0-4520 GCA_039816075.1 Pseudomonadota bacterium
AGTATCTCGATACCGGCAAGGCGCGGCTGGAGATGCGGGAGGTCTATTTCGACCCGCAGGGCCTTTGGGCCGGCATGCTGGCCCGGTGCGGCGGCGAGGACCGGTACTTCGCCTTCCTCGGCGTGCTGCTGGACCGCCAGCGCGACTGGGCGCTGAACGATCCGCAGGCCGTCGCGGGCGAGCTGATGCGCATCGGTCGCCAGGGCGGTCTGACGGACGAGGCGATGACCGAGTGCCTGTCCAGCCAGCCGGCGCAGCGCCACCTGGTCGAGATGTATTCCGACTACCGCGACGACCCGCTGCTGACCGGCACGCCGACGCTGGTGGTCGAGGGCCGCAAGGTCGAAAACCCGACCTTCGCCAACCTCTCGGCCGCCATCGACGCCGCGCTGGCGGGCTGATCCCAACCGCTTGAGCGGGCGCCCAGATCGGGCGCCTGCCGGCCCCGCGGGCGCCATATTTGGGGCCCGCGCTTGACTCCGGCCCCCGGCGGCCGGGATGCTGCCCTCTCCGACTCAGGGTCAGGGCCGCGCCGATGCACTTCACGCGAATGCGCCTTCAGGGCTTCAAGAGCTTCGTCGACCCGACGGAGCTGGTGATCGCGCCCGGTCTCACGGGCGTGGTCGGCCCGAACGGCTGCGGCAAGTCCAACCTGCTCGAGGCGCTGCGCTGGGTGATGGGCGAAACCTCCGCCAAGTCCATGCGCGGCGACGGCATGGAGGACGTGATCTTCGCCGGCGCCTCCACCCGCCCCGCCCGCGCCTGGGCCGAAGTGGCGCTGAGCATCGACAACGCCGCCTACGACGCGCCGGCGGAGTTCAACAAGACCGACCGCTTCGACATCACCCGCCGCATCCAGCGCGACGCGGGCAGCGCCTACAAGGTCGACGGCAAGGACGCCCGGGCGCGCGACGTGCGCATGCTTTTCGCCGATGCGGCCACCGGCGCGCATTCCCCGGCGCTGGTCCGGCAGGGCCGCATATCGGAGCTGATCAACGCCAAGCCAAAGGCGCGCCGCGCGATCCTGGAGGATGCGGCGGGCATCGGCGGGCTCTACCAGCGCCGCCACGAGGCGGAGCTGAAGCTGCGCGCGGCCGAGGAGAACCTGACCCGCGTCGCCGACGTGCTGGAGGCGTTGGAGCAGCAGCTCGCCTCCCTCGCCCGCCAGGCGCGGCAGGCCGCCCGGTATCGCGAATACGCCGAGGCCCTGCGCCGGGCCGAGGGCTTGCTGCTGTGGCAGCGATGGCGCGAGGCGGAGGCCGAGCGGCAGAGCGCCGAGGCCCGCCTTACGGGCGCCGCGCAGGCCGCAGCGCGCGCCCAGGTCGACGCCTCCGAACGCGCCCGGGCCGCGCAGACCGCCGAAGAGGCGCTGCCGCCCCTGCGCGAGGAGGACGCCGTCGCCGCCGCCATCCTGCAACGCCACATCGTCGAACGGGAACAGCTCGACGAGCGCGCCCGTCAGGCCAGGGCCGACCTCGCGCGGCTGGAGGCGCGGGGCCGGCAGCTGCAGGCGGACATGGAGCGTGAAGAGGCGCTGGCCGGCGACGCCGACGGCTCCGTCGCCGCGCTGGAGGCCGAGGCGGAGGAGCTGACCGCCGCGCAGGAGGGTCATGACGACGCCCTGGGCGCCGCGCTCGACGCCGCCCAGGCCGCCGCCAAGCGGGTGGAGGCGGAGGAGGAGGCGCTGGACCGTCTCACCGGCGACGCCGCGCGCCTTGCCGCCCGCCACCAGGCCGCCCGCCGCCGCATGGACGAGGCGGAGGGCGAGGTGCGGCGCACCGCGGCGGATCTCGAAAAGGCCGAAGGCGAGGCGCGGACCCTCGCCGCGGCGATCGGCGAGGGCGAAACCGCCCTTGCCGCCGCCGCCGCGGCGATGGACACCGCGCGTGGCCACGCCGCCCAGGCCGAAAGAGCCCTCGGCGCGGCGGAGGCGGAGCGGGCGGAGGCGCAGCAGGGCGAATCCGAAACCCGCGCCGCCGCGGCCGCCGCCGCCGGCGAAGCCTCCGCCCTCAGGGCCGAGGCGGAGGCGCTGCGCAAGCTGCTGGCGCGCGATGCGGGCGAGGCGGGTCAGCTGCTGGACCGGGTCTCCGTCTCGCCGGGCTACGAAGCGGCCCTGGGCGCCGCGCTGGGCGACGACCTGCGCGCGCCGGAGGCGGAGGCGGGCTCCGGCTGGCGGCCCCTGTCGGACTACGACGCCGACGCGCCGGCATGGGGGGAGGGCGCCGCGCCTCTCGCCGCGCAGGTGCAGGCCCCGGCGGCGCTGTCCCGACGCTTGGCGCGCATCGCCGTGGTGGCCGACGTCGCCGCCGGCGACCGCCTGCAGCCCGGCCTCGCGCCGGGCGAGCGGCTGGTGACGCGCGAGGGCGACCTGTGGCGCTGGGACGGCTGGCGCGTGGCGGCGGGCGACGCCTCCTCGACCGCCGCGCTGCGGCTGCAGCAGCGCAATCGCCTCGCCGCGCTGGAAACCGCCCTGGCGGAGGCGGAGGCGAAATCCGACGCCGCCCGCGCCGCCCATGCCCAGGCCAAGGCTCGCCTCGCCCAGGCCCAGCAGGCCGACGCCCGGTCGCGAGAGGCGCGCCGCCGCGCCGATGCCGACCGGGCCGAGGCCGAAAAGCGCCACGGCCGCGCCGAGGGCGACCTGGAGCTGCGCCGCGCGCGCCATGCGGCCGTGGCGGAATCGCTGCACGCCCGCGCCGACGCGGCCCAGGCCGCCCGCGACGCCGCCGCCGAGGCCGCGCGCGAGGCCGAAGCGCTCGAAGACCTCGATGCCGCCCGCGCCGCCGCCGAGGCCGCGAAGACCACCGTGGGCGAGGCCCGCGGCGCCCTGCTGCACGCCCGCTCCGAAGCGGACGGCCTGCGCCGCGTCGGCGAAAGCCGAGCTAAGCGCCTGGCCGAGATCGCCCAGGAGCGGGCGGGCTGGCTGCGCCGCAAGGAGACCGCCGGAACCCGCATCGACGAGCTGCGCACGCGCATCGACGAAACCGAGGAGGCGCGCAAGGCCGCCGCCGAAACGCCCGGAGAGCTGGAGCTGCGCCGCCAGGCCCTCGTCGCCCAGATCGCCCAGTCCGAAAAGCGATGCCAGACGGCGGCCGACGCCCTCGCCGCCGCCGAAGCGGCCGAACGTCAGGGCCGTCAGGCCGCGCGCGATGCCGAAACCGCGGCCGCCGAAGCGCGCGAGGCCCGCGCCCGCGCCCAGGCCCTGGGCGAATCCGCCGCCGAGCGCGTGGCGGAGGCCGCCCGCCGCATCGCCGAGGAGGCGGAGGCGACCCCGGAAACCCTGCTCGAACGTCTGGACGTGGACCCTGAAACCGCGCCGGATGCGTCGCGCACCGAACTCGACATCGTCGATCTGCGCCGCAAGCGCGACGCTCTGGGGGCCGTGAACCTGCGCGCCGAGGAGGACGCGGCCGAGGTGCAGGAGGAAAAGGACCAGCTGGCGGCCGAGAAGATCGATCTCGAAGCGGCCATCGCCAAGCTGCGCCACGGCGTCGCCAGCCTGAACTCCGAAGGGCGCAAGCGCCTGCTCGCCGCCTTCGACGAGGTGAACGCGAACTTCGCCGCGCTCTTCACGCGCCTCTTCGGCGGCGGCCAGGCCAGCCTGCAGCTGGTCGAGAGCGAAGACCCCCTCGACGCCGGCCTCGAAATTCTCTGCATGCCGCCGGGCAAAAAGCTCTCGACCCTGTCCCTGCTTTCGGGCGGAGAGCAGACGCTGACCGCGCTGGCGCTGATCTTCGGCGTGTTTCTGGCGAACCCCGCGCCCATCTGCGTGCTCGACGAGGTCGACGCGCCCCTTGACGACGCGAACGTGACGCGCTTTTGCGACCTCCTCGACGAAATGCGCCGGCGCGCGGACACCCGCTTTCTCATCATCACCCACCACGCGGTGACCATGGCGCGGATGGACCGCCTGTTCGGCGTCACCATGGCCGAACAGGGCGTCAGCCAGCTCGTCTCGGTGGACCTGGAACGCGCCGAGGCGCTGGTGGAGGGGTGATGGCGGATCCTGGGGCGGAGGGCGAGATCGACGCATCGCAGGAGCGCGCGCCCGTGCGCGTCGCGTCCTGGCGCATTCACCTCGGGGCGCACAAGACCGCGACGACCCATCTTCAGGGCGCCCTCGCCGCCAGGCGCAAGGACCTGCTGCGCGCGGGGGTCGAATACGTGCCCCTGCACCGCATGCGCAAAGCGCAGGTGCAGAGCCTGCGCAAACGGCTCGACGGCGAAGGCGCCGGCCGCCCCGCGCGCCGCGCCGCGCTGATCGAGGCGCTTTTGCCCAACGGCCCGCGCCGCGCCGCGGTGGCGCTGAGCGACGAGAACCTGATCGGCATCCCCATGACGCTGCTGCGCCGGGGTCTTTACCCCAAGGCCGGCCGCGCCGTGCGCTTTCTGTCCAGCCTCGCCGACGACGGGGCGGAGCTGCGTCTGTTTCTGGCGACGCGCAGCCTCGACACGCTGCTGCCCTCCACCTACGCCGAGGCCGCGCGTCGTCGCCACGTCGACGGCGGCTTCGACGGCGTGCG
>JBCBYE010000081.1:0-10482 GCA_039816075.1 Pseudomonadota bacterium
GATCCGCGCCCAGCTGCGGGAGCGGCGCCTGGCGCGGCGCGCCGACGGGCGCCTGGCGGAGCTGCGCGCCCAGGCCTATGTCGACCGCCGCTGAAGCGGGGGCGCCGCGCGCGCCCGTCGCGCTGACCTGCGGCGATCCCGCCGGCATCGGCGGGGAGATCGCCGCGGCCGCCTGGGCGCGGCTGGCGGGCGAGGTTCCCGTCTGTCTGATCGGAGACGCGGACTGGGCCGCCGGTTTCGGCCCGGTGACGCGTATCGACGCGCCGGAGGCGGCGGCCGGGGCGGCGCGCGGCGGCCTGCCGGTCCTGCACCGCCCCTTCGCCGCGCGCCCGGCGCCGGGCGCGCCGGACCCGGCCAACGCCCCCGCGGTGATCGCGGCGATCGAGGAGGGGGCGGCGCTGGCGCTGGCCGGCCGCGCCTCGGCGCTCTGCACCCTGCCGATCAACAAGAAGGCGCTCTACGATGGGGCGGATTTCGCGTTTCCGGGGCATACGGAATTCCTGGGCGCGCTGTCGGGCGGCGCGCGGTCGGTGATGATGCTGGCCGGACCGTCCCTGCGGGTGATCCCGGCCACGGTCCATGTCTCGCTGGCGGAGGCGGCGGCGTCGCTGAGCGTGGAGACGATCGTGGAGACCGGGCGCATCGCCGCGCAAGACCTTCGCGATCGTTTCCGCCTGGCGCGCCCGAGGCTGGCGGTCGCGGGTCTGAACCCCCATGCGGGCGAGGGCGGCGCGATGGGGCGCGAGGAGATCGAGATCGTCGCCCCCGCCGTGGCCGCCCTGCGCGCCCAGGGGGTGGAGGCTGCGGGCCCCCTGCCCGCCGACACGATGTTCCACGCCGCGGCGCGGGCGCGCTACGATGCGGCGCTGTGCATGTATCACGATCAGGCGCTGATCCCGGTCAAGGCGCTGGATTTCGACCGGGCCGTGAACGTGACGCTGGGCCTGCCCTTCCTGCGCACCTCGCCCGATCACGGCACGGCCTACGACATCGCCGGCCGGGGCGTCGCCGATCCCACGAGCCTGGTGGAGGCCCTGCGCCTGGCCTGGCGCCACGGGGCCGGCGCGTGAGCGGTCGCGCGCCTCTCGCCCCCCCGGACGGCGCCCGGACCGCCGCGCAGGAGGCCCCGGATCAGGTCCGGGGCGAGACGGCGCCCTGGGGCCGCGTCGCGGCGATCCCGAGCCGTCGGCGCCGGGCATGAGCGACGCAGCCGCGGCGCAGCGGGAGGCCGATGCCGCGGCGCTCGACGATCTGCCGCCGTTGCGCGAGGTGATCGCGGGCCACGGGCTCGCCGCGCGCAAGTCGCTGGGCCAGAACTTTCTGCTCGATCTGAACCTGACCCGCCGCATCGCCCGCGCCGCCGGTCCGCTGGAGGGCGTGGAGGTGCTGGAGGTCGGGCCGGGCCCCGGCGGCCTGACCCGCGCCCTGCTGCGCGAAGGCGCGGCGCGCGTCCTGGCGGTGGAGCGTGATCCGCGCTGCCTGCCGGCGCTGGCCGAGGTGGCTGCGGCCGCGCCGGGACGGCTGGAGGTGCTGGAGGGCGACGCGCTGCGCCTGGGGGCGGAAGCGCGCCTGCGCCCGCCCTGCCGAATCATCGCGAACCTGCCCTACAACGTGGGCACGGAACTGCTGGTGCGCTGGCTCTCGCCCCCCGCCTGGCCGCCGCCCTGGGAGGCGTTGGTCCTGATGTTTCAGAAGGAGGTGGCCAAGCGCATCGCCGCCTCGCCCGGGACGAAGGCCTGGGGGCGGCTCGCGGTGCTGGCGCAATGGCGCTGCGATGTGCGCGCGGCGTTGGAGCTGGGGCCGCGCGCCTTCACGCCACCGCCCAAGGTCAGCTCCACGGTCGTGGTGCTGCGCCCGCTGCCGGCGCCGCGCTGGCCGGCCGACGCCGCGACGCTGTCGCGCCTCACCGCCGCCGCCTTCGGTCAGCGCCGCAAGATGCTGCGCCAAAGCCTCAAATCCGCCGCGCCCCGCGCCGCCGCGCTCTGCGCCGCGGCGGATGTCGACGAGACGTTGCGCGCCGACGACGTGACGTTGGAGCAGTTCTGCACGCTCGCCCGCGCGCTGGCGGACGGGGCCGGCGCCTGAGCCGGCTCGCGGCGTTTGCGCCTCCGGGCCGACGCTGGACGGCCGCGGTTCGGCACGATCCTCGTCGCGCGCCGTCGCGGCCGCCCTGAACGCGGCCTGCGGCGGGTCGCTCGCCGCCTCGTCGCGGCGGCGCCGAGACGACCTGACACCTCAGTAGATGAAGCGGATCTGATCCGTCCAGAACCGCTCCACCCCGCGCAGGGTGCGGGTGGCTTCGGGCAGACGCTCCGACCCGGCGGTCTCGTTCTCCATCAGCTCGGCCGCATGGCGCGTGAAGAGCTCGGACACCGTGTCGTGGATGAAGCGGCCGCGATCGGTCAGACGGATCCGCACGGAGCGACGATCCACCGCCGAACGCTCATGATGCAGATAGCCCGCCTCCACCAGCTTCTTGAGATTGTAGCTGACGTTGGAGCCCTGGTAGTAGCCGCGCGTGCGCAGCTCTCCCGCGGTGACCTCGTCGTCGCCGATGTTGAACAGCAGCAGCGCCTGCACCGAGTTGATGTCGAGCATGTCGAGCCGCTCGAACTCATCCTTCACCACGTCGAGCAGCAGGCGATGCAGCCGCTCCACCAGGCTGAGCAGGTTGAGATACTCCTTGCCGAAATCGGGGGCTTCCGCCGCGATCTCGGCGCCGCGCGCTCGCGCGGCCGTTGCGCTCTTGGCCATTTCTTCGCCTCCGCAGACCAGTTGGGTTGCGGAGGGTTTTGAGACTAAAGTAGGAAACAACTGATTAACGCTGTGCAACCTTTCCGCCGGCGATGCCATGAAATTCCATCACGGCCGCCAGGGCGGCCGCGTGATCCTCGGGCCCCGGCGCGGCGCCGGAGAGCCAGCGATAGAGCTCCTGGTCACCCTCGGCGATCAGCGCCTCGAACGCGTCGAGGTCCGTGCGGATCGTGCCGGCCAGCAGGGCGTCGGCATAGGGGCCCAGCAGCAGGTCCATCTCCTTGATCCCGCGGCGCCAGCAGCGGATGCGCAGCCGCTTGAGGCGCGCGGTTTCGGGGTCGGCCGCGGCCTCGCCCCCCGGGGTGTCCGTCATGCTCGATCCTCTCCATCCCAAAGCCAGGCGGCCCCGCGCACGCCGGAGCTGTCGCCATGGCGGTTGACGCGGATCCGCGTGGCGACCGCGTCGGAAAACACATGGGGGGTCATGGCGGCGAAGACCCGTTCGGGCAGGCCGGGCAGGTTCGACAGGCCCCCACCCAGCACGATGACCTCCGGGTCGACGATGTCCACGACCAGGCCCAGCGCGCGGCCGAAGCGGTCCGCATGGCGGGCCAGCGCCGCCTCGGCCTGCGGATCGCCGGCTGCGGCGAGGTCGGAGATCTCTCGCGCATCGGGCCCGTCGCCCTCGCCGGCGCCCACGGCGCGGGCGAAATCGGCGGCGAGCGCCGGGCCGGAGAGCCAGACCTCCAGGCAGCCGTCGCGGCCGCAATAGCAGCGCGGACCGGGACGCTCGTCATCGGCGGGGCGCGGCACGGGGATGTGGCCCCATTCGCCGCCGATGCCGTTGCAGCCGTCCAGAACGCGCCCGTCGACCACCACGCCGCCGCCCACGCCGGTGCCGGTGATGACGCCGAAGACGATGCGCGCGCCGGCGCCGGCGCCGTCCACCGCCTCGGACAGGGCGAAGCAGTTGGCGTCGTTGGCGGCGCGCACGGGCCGGCCCAGCGCCTCGGCCAGGTCGCGATCGAACGGGCGGCCGATCAGCCAGACGGAATTGGCGTTGCGCACCAGGCCCGTGGTGGGAGAGATCGAGCCGGGAATGCCCACGCCCACGCGGGGCGCGCGGCGGCCGGTGCGCGCCTCCAACGCCTCCACCAGGCCCTTCACCGCGGCGATGGAGCCGTCGTAGTCGTGACGCGGCGTGGCCACGCGCAGACGGGCGAGCTCCTCGCCGCCGTCGCCCAGGGCCAGCGCTTCGATCTTGGTGCCGCCATAGTCGATGCCGATGCGCATGGGTCCCTCCGTGCCGGGGCGCAGGGGTAGCGGCGCGCGCGGCGGGCGGCAAGCGCCTGGCGTGGGCGATCTCCCAGGGGGGCGGGGTCCGGGGGGCGGCGCGTCAGTCCGCGCTGGCCGCCGCCGCGGCGCCGCCCGCCCGCCAGCGCGCCGCGGCGGCGGCCAGGCGCGCGCCCAGGCGACGCGCGCTCGCCAGATCGCCGGGCGGGACCATGATCGACTTGTCGCGATCCGACGTCGCCGCGACGCCCAGCCAGGCGCCCGCCGCGTTGACGCCGTCGTCGCGCGCGGCCGCCGGCCCGCCGATCTCGGCCTGTCCGACCCAGATCATGCCGTGCTGCGCGGCGAAGATCGCGAACTGCGTCAGGGTCGCGAGCTTGTCGCCCGATGGGAAGGTCGCCACGGTCAGCCCCGCCGCCAGCTTGTCGGTCCAGGCCTGCGCCGCCCAGCGATCGGAACTGGCGTCCATGAAGGTCTTGAACGGACCGGAAGCGGCGCCCATCCAGGTCGGCGCGGCCAGCAGGATCGCGTCGGCGGCGTCGAGCGTGGCCCAGCCGGCCGCCGCGTCGTCGAACAGCGCCTCGACCTCCAACGCCTGCGCCCGGGCGCCGGCGGCGGCGGCGCCTTCGGCCGCGGCGCGCGTCAGCAGACGGGTGTGTCCGGCGCCGGAATGATAGGGGAGCGCCAGACGCGGCCCCTCGCTCACCCGCTGCGCTCCATGGCGCGCAGGCGCTTTTCGACCCGCGCGGATTTTTCCATCAGTCGGGCCATCCCGAGGCGGATGTCCCGCAGTTCCGCCAGAAGGCTGAGCGTTTCGGAATCCTCCACGGCGTCGTCCGCGTCCACCCCGCCCTCGCCCTGCCCGGTCAGCAGCCAGACGATGGAGACGTTGAGCAGCCCCGCCAGCATCTGCAGCTTGTTGGCCCGGGGTTCGGAGCGGTCGGATTCCCAGTTCTGAACGGTGCCCAGCCGCACCCCGACCCGCGAGGCGAGCTGCGACGGCGAGAACCCGCGCGCCTCGCGCGCCGCGGCCATCCGGTCGCCGAAGGTGGCGGCGTCGTCGCTGAAATAATCGTCCTGCATGGCGAGATCCTCTCGGGGCGTGGGCGGCGGGGGGGGAGGCGGCACCTTGCACCGGATGCCCGGGGCTCGGCCACCCCCCCAAGGGATACGCGCCCGGGCGCGGCGGGTTCAGGGCGTCGCAGGTTTTGGGTGGCGCGGCGGGGATGGGGGCGGCATCTGGGGTCGAGAAAGCGGCGCGGATGCCGCGAGGAGGACCCCGAGACATGAAGATCAGCGGACGCGCCTGGGCGGAGCTGGCCCTTCTGGGCCTGATCTGGGGCGCGAGCTTCGTCAGCCTCGCGTTCATGCTGCGCGAGATGGGGCCGGCCGAGACCGTGCTGTGGCGCACCGGGCTGGGGGCCGCGCTGCTCTGGACCGCGGCGCTGGCCATGGGCCTGCGGCCGCCGCGCAGCGCGGCGTTCTGGGGCGCGGCGCTGGTCATGGGCCTTTTGAACAACGCCCTGCCCTTCGCCCTGTTCGGTTGGGCGCAGCAGAGCATCGAGAGCGGCCTGACCTCCATCCTCAACGCCATGACCGCGGTCTGGGGCGGGATCGTCGCGGGCCTGCTGCTGCCGGAGGAGCGGCTGACGGCCCGGCGCCTGATCGGGGCCGGTCTGGGCGTCGCGGGGGTGGCGGCGATCATGGGGGTCGAGGCGCTGCGGGCGCTCGACCTGCGCTCGTTGGCGCAGCTGGCGGTGATCGCGGCCACGCTGTCCTACGCCTTCGCCTCGGTCTGGGCGCGGGTGCGCCTGGGCGGGGTCGCGCCGGCGGTGGCGGCGGCGGGCATGTGCACCTGCGGCTTCCTTCTCGCCCTGCCCGCAACGCTATGGCTGGAGGGGGCGCCGAGCCTGTCGCATTCCGCCGAGGTCTGGCTGGCCATCGTCTATTACGGCGGGCCGGCGACGGCGGGGGCGTATCTGCTCTACTACCGCATCCTCGGCATGGCGGGCGCGGCGAACGCCATGCTGGTGACGCTGATCATTCCGCCCGTGGGCATCGTGCTGGGCTGGGCCCTGCTGGACGAGCGGCTGGAGGCGCAGGCCTGGCTCGGCCTCGCCCTGATCGCGGTGGGTCTGGCGGTGATCGACGGGCGGCCGGCGGCCCGGTTGCGCCGATGGGCGAGCGTTCGCGGCGAGGGGGTCTGACGGAGCGGCGGCCATCGCGCCGACGGCCGAGGCCGGCGGCGCCGCGGCGGCAAGTCGATGGTCGCCGTGCGCCGGAGGCCCGGGACTCGGGGCTCGGGGCTTGGCCCGCAGGTGCGCGGTGGAGGATGCAGGGCCCGACGCCGCGGTCCACGCCGGATCCGCGCAGGATGCACGGCGGATCCACGGCGGCGCGGCCCAAAGGGTGGACGATCCGGCGGAGCAAGCCGATCCCGTCGCAGAGGCCGAAGTTCCGCGGCAGCCTTCGCGAGCCCGTATCGAAGCGCTCCTACGTCGTGATGGAGCGAGCCGCCGGGGCTGCGGCGCCCGAAATGGCGTTGCGCAGGGATTTGAAACCGTTGCCGAAGATCGCGATGGATCCAGCGAAGACCGGCGCCGCGCGCGTTTTCACCACGATGCAGTCCCCGGTCGCTCGCGCCGACGAGCGCTGCCTGCCCTCACGCCGCTCCAGCCGTCGCCGCTGAAAAAACCGTCTCCGTCGCCGACCGCTCAGCGTCGCCCCCCTGCGAGGACGGCGCCGCTGCAACGCCCCCGCCCCGCCCCACCCGGCCGGGTCTGGCGCAAATGCTGCGAATTGGGTATCAAAACCCCAGCGAAAGCGTGGAGACCGCGCGATGAGCTTCAGGAACGTGGTGATCGGCGCGGGAGCCTGCCTGTCCCTGCTCGCCTATCTGCTGAACCAGGACGACGACCGCCCGCGTCTGGCGGAGGCCAGGACGCTGACCGGGGCCGCCGGTCTGCCCGACCAGGTGCGCGTGGCGCGTCCGCCCTCCGGCCTGCTCGGCGGCGATCCCGCCGCGGCGCTCGCCGCCGCGACGACGCGCGCCCGTCCCGAGGGGGCGCAGGACGACGCCGATCTCGCCGATCTCGCCGCGCCGCAACGGCCGAGCTTCAAACGCCCGCCCGAGGCGGAAGGTCCGCAGGACGACCTGGCCGCGCCGCCCGGCGCCGAGGCGGGAGCGGACGGGCGCGACGGCGTCCTGGGCTTCGCGCTGTCGGCCCTGCGCGCCGCGCGCGAGGCGGGCGACCGGTTTTTCGGGCGCGAGGGCGACGTCGCGGAATAGGGCGCTTGCCGCGATGGACGCGCGGGCGTAACGAGTCTCCACCCTGATAACCCCGTTCCGGAGACCGGACCCATGGCCTTCCTCGCCGACAGCCTTTCCCGCGTGCAGCCCTCCGCCACCATCGCGGTCACGAACAAGGCGCGCGAGCTGAAGGCGGCCGGCAAGGACGTGATCGGCCTGGGCGCGGGCGAGCCGGATTTCGACACGCCGGACAACATCAAGGCCGCCGCCAAGGCCGCCATCGATGCGGGCCGCACCAAGTACACCGCCGTCGACGGCATCCCCGAGCTGAAGGACGCGATCGTCGAGAAGTTCCGGCGCGAGAACGGGCTGGATTACGCCCCCGCCCAGGTCTCGGTCGGCACGGGCGGCAAGCAGATCCTCTACAACGCCCTGATGGCCACGCTGAACCCGGGCGACGAGGTGATCATCCCCGCGCCCTACTGGGTCAGCTATCCCGACATGGTGCTGCTGGCGGGGGGCGAACCCGTCACGATCTCCGCCGGGATCGAGACGGGCTTCAAGGTCACGCCCGACCAGCTCGAGGCGGCGATCACGCCCAAGACCAAGTGGTTCATCTTCAACTCGCCGTCCAACCCCTCCGGCGCCGGCTACACCGCCGACGAGCTGAAGGGGCTGACGGACGTGCTGATGAAGCATCCCCATGTCTGGGTGATGACCGACGACATGTACGAGCACATCGTCTACGAGCCCTTCGTCTTCGCCACCCCGGTGGAGGTGGAGCCGGGCCTCAAGGACCGCACGCTCACCTGCAACGGGGTCAGCAAGGCCTACGCCATGACCGGCTGGCGCATCGGCTACGCCGCGGGGCCGGAGCAGCTGATCGGCGCCATGCGCAAGATCCAGTCGCAGAGCACCTCCAACCCGTCGAGCATCGCGCAATGGGCGGCGGTGGAGGCTCTGAACGGCACGCAGGATTTCCTGCAGCCCAACCGCGAGACGTTCAAGCGGCGGCGCGATCTGGTCTGCTCCATGCTGAACCAGGCGACGGGAATCGAGTGCCCGACGCCCGAAGGCGCGTTCTACGTCTATCCCTCCATCGCCGGGCTGGTGGGCAAGACCGCGCCCTCGGGCAAGGTGATCGAGACGGACGAGGATTTTGCGTCCGAGCTGCTGGAGACCGAGGGCGTCGCGGTGGTGCACGGCGCGGCCTTCGGCGCCTCGCCCTGCTTCCGCGTCAGCTACGCCACCTCGGACGAGGCGCTGGAAGAGGCGTGCAGCCGCATCCAGCGCTTCTGCAACGCGCTGAGCTGATCGGCCCGCCGACGCGTCGCGCGCGCCGCAGGCGGGCGCGACGCGTCGGCGTCAGTAGAAATCGTAGGCGATCTCGGTCTCGCCCTTCACGAAGACGAGGCTGTCGCCCACCTCCCAGACCACCCTGTCCGGCGCGCGCCGCGCGGCCTGCGCGCTTCCCGTGCCGGCGCCTTCGATGCACCAGATGACGGTGTCGGGCAGGCCGTCGTCGTCGTCATGGTCGTCGGCGAATTCGGTGTCGACCGGCAGACCGAACGTCGCCTCCAGCTGCGTTTCGACCCGGTCGGCGAGGAAGCGCAGCTGTTCGTCGACGATGCGCAGCGCCTCGGGCCGCGCTTCCGTCGCCTCGCGGCCGTCGATCTCGAGGAGCGAGACGCCGAAGGTCTACTCGATCCTGTCCGGCGCGCCGCCCGCGGCGGCATCGTGGTCGCCGAACAGGGTCTCCACCGGCGTCCCGAAGCGCGCCTCGAGGCGCAGTTCGATCCGCTCGACCGTACGTTCGACGATCTTCTCGACCACGCGGTCGGGCAGCTGATCGAAGCGGTCGTCGATGCGATTGAGAGCGCGCAGGCCAAGCATCTAGAAACCTTTCTTTCGCCTGAAAACGCTGAGGGGTCAGCTATGGTGCCGGCAGAGACCTAGCCGGGGAGGCGGCCGCGTCGGCGAGCGTAACGACGCTGCGTAAGCCCAGAGCGCCGCGGCGGCCGCCGCGCGCGGCGCTCCTCGCGGACCGAAAGGCGCGCCCATGAGTCTGCCGACCTCCCAGGATCTCCACGGCGCCTGGCGCCTCGTCCGTTACGTCTTCCGCGGCTCGGACGGGGCCGAGGCGCCGCGCTATGCGGGCGGCGCGCACGGCCTGCTCCACTATCTGCCCGACGGGCGGATGAGCGCGCATCTGAGCGCGGAGCTGCGCGGCGACGCCCTGCCCCGGACCGAGCGTCCCGACTACCTCGGCTATGCCGGCGCCTGGCGGATCGAGGGCGGGCGCGTGCGGCACGACGTGGAGATGTGCTCGCGCGCCGAATGGATCGGCCGGGCGCTGTGGCGCGACGCGGACCTCGCGCCGGACGGCCTGCTGCGGCTGACCGCGGCGGGATCGGTGAAGGATGGGGGGGAGGGCGTCGCGACGCTGGACTGGCGCAGGATCGCCGCCGGCTGACCCGTCGGCCGAACGGCGTCTCCGGCCCCGACGGGGCGCAGGCGCCGCTCAGCTGCCGCGCCGCAGGCCCATCCAGCTGAGCGCCGAAGCCGCGAGGGCCATGGCCGCCGCCAGCCGAAGGGCGGCGCCGTAGCCCGCCAGATAGGCCGCCTCCGCCGCCGCGCGCGCCGGGTCGCCGATCGGCGGCAGGGCGCCGAACGTGGCCGCGCCCGGGCCCGAGGCCGCCGCATGCACCGCGCTCGCCACCGCGCCGCAGCCCGCCACCGCGAAAAGGTTCGCCAGCCGCGACGCCGCGTTCGACACGCCCGAGGCCGCGCCCGCCTGCGCATCCGGCGCCGCCGCCATCACGCCGGCCGACAGCGGCGCCACCACCGCCGACATGCCCAGCGCCAGCACGATCATCGGCCCGGCCGCACCGACCGCGCCCTCGCCCGCCAGGCTCGCCCAGGCGCAGGCCGCCGCCACGATCCCGGCGCCCAGGGTCAGCATCGGCCGCACCCCGATCCGGTCCGCCAGCGCCCCCGCCGGCCGCGACAGCGCCGCGATCGCCACGCCCAGCGGCAGCAGCGTCAGGCTCGTCTCCCACGCCGCCCAGTCCCGCCGCGCCCCCAGATCGAAGGGCACCAGGAACAGCATCGAGCCCAGCGCCAGATACAGCAGAAACGTCGCGCCGTTGATCGCCGAAAAGGCGCGCGAGCCGAAAAGCGCCAGC
>JBCBYE010000421.1:0-4394 GCA_039816075.1 Pseudomonadota bacterium
ACAAGTTTGCCTTTCGCGTGGACGCGGCGGCCATGCGTAGGGCGGGGTTCACCCGGCCGTCGCGCCGTCGGCGGGGTGAACCCCGCCCTACGCGCTCGCCCCGATGGTGCGCATTTGCGGCACGCGCGCTAGGAGCGATTGGGGAGGCTGCGGAGCTATGAAGCTTAAAAATGAGGATCGTTTTTCTACAGTCACACTTGTCTTGATCCTGTTTTCAGTGGTTGCCGTAGTTATTATTGCAGCGAGCTTTCCTGCGTCAAAAAATAAAGACTGGGTTGACGTGCTGAGGGCTCTTTTAACGCCCTTGGCAGGGTTCATTGCCCTATTATTCGCAGCACTAAAATATAAACTGTCGTCGCGACGGAGGGAGGACGATATTTTTTATAGGCAGTTTGACTTACTGATGGACTTTGTGAATTTTGGAGATCAAATACGGATCAATATAAAAGAAGAAAGTGAGCAAATTGGGAATAATACAAGTCTTAATAGTGAGCAAAAATCGCGACGTCTTGAGCAGATCCACATTTCGGAGGTGAGATATCGCGCCTATGCGTTGGCAATTTCGGCGCGGCAAATACTTGGTGAGAGAGTTTTTTTGGCAATCCAGACGCGACTTGAGGACCCTGCAGAAGTTGAGAATATGGGTAACTACCTGAGGAGCGGCAACTTTCTAGACCTCGTGCAGCGTCATATGGTGAAACTCACATGAACGCCCCCCTCCCCCGCTGGGTCGACCTCGCCCTCATCCCGGCCCTCAATGTCATCGCCGCCTTCGTCGTCGCGGGCCTCGTGGTGCTCGCCATCGGCGAGAACCCGTTCGATGCCGTCAGGTTCATCCTCATCGGCGCCTTCGGTTATGGCGAGGGCGTCGGCTTCACGCTGTTCTACACCACCAACTTCATCTTCGCGGGCCTCGCCGTGGCGGTCGCGTTCCATGCGGGGCTCTTCAACATCGGGGGCGAAGGGCAGGCCTATGTGGGGGGGCTCGGCGTGGCGCTGGTGTGCCTGAGCCTCGACCATTACGTGCCCTGGTGGATCATCGCGCCGCTGGCGGCGCTGGGCGGGGCGGCGTTCGGCGCCGGCTGGGCCTTCATCCCCGCCTATCTGCAGGCGACGCGCGGCAGCCACATCGTCATCACGACGATCATGTTCAACTTCCTCGCCGCCTCGCTGATGGTCTATCTGCTGGTCAACGTCATGAAGGTGGACGGGGCCATGGCGCCCGAAAGCCGCACCTTCGAAGAGGCCGGCCGCCTGCCCAAGATCGGCTGGTTCCTGGGCCTCTTCGGGCAGGACATCGGCGGGGCGCCGGTGAACCTGAGCTTTTTCCTGAGCCTGATCGCCTGCGTCTTCGTCTGGCTGCTGATCTGGCGCACGCGGCTGGGCTATGAGATCCGCACCTTCGGCGCGAACCCGACGGCGGCGGTCTATGCGGGCATCAACCCGGTGCGGATCACGGTGATCACCATGCTGATCTCCGGCGCGCTGGCGGGGCTGATGGCCATGAACCCGGTGATGGGGGACCAGAACCGGCTGTTCCTCGACGTGGCGGGCGGCGCGGGCTTCGTGGGGATCGCGGTGGCGCTGATGGGGCGCGGGCACCCGGTGGGGGTGGCGCTGGCGGCGCTGCTCTTCGGCGTGCTCTACCAGGGCGTGGCGGAGCTGGCCTTCGAGATGCCGGCGATCACCCGCGACATGGCGCTGGTGATCCAGGGGCTGGTGGTGCTGTTCGCAGGCGCCATGGAGTTCATGTTCCGGCCGGCGCTGGCGAGGCTGTTCGCCGCCGCCGGCTACGGGCGCGAGGCGCGCGGTTGAGATGAGGGGCTGAACCATGGGCGAGACCCTCACGATCTTCATCGGCATCGACGTCTTCGCGGCCACGCTGCGCCTGGCGACGCCGCTGCTGCTGGTCTGCCTCGCGGGGCTGTATTCGGAGCGCGCGGGCGTCTTCGACATCGGGCTGGAGGGCAAGCTGCTGGGTGCCGCCTTCGGCTCCGCCGCCGCCGCGGCGGTGCTGAGCAGCCCCTGGCTGGGGATGCTGGTGGGCATCGGCGTCTCGGTCGCGCTGGCGGTGATCCATGGGGTCGCCTGCATCACGTTCCGCGGCAACCAGATCGTCTCGGGCGTGGCGATCAACTTTCTGGCCTCGGGCCTGACGGCGCTGCTCGGTCAGGCCTGGTTCCGGCAGGGCGGGCGAACGCCGCCGCTGATCCAGGGGCGGTTCGAGGAGGTGGATTTCGTCTTCTCCGAGACCTTCGCCGAAATCCCGTTCTTCGGCCCCATCTGGTCGGAGCTGCTGAGCGGCCATTACGCGCTGGTCTACATCGCCTTCGCCGCGGCGCCCTTCACCTGGTGGGTGCTGTTCCGCACCCGCTTCGGGCTGCGCCTGCGCGCGGTGGGCGAGAACCCGGCGGCGGTGGACACGGCCGGCGTGCCGGTGGTGCGCATGCGGTATCTGGCGGTGATCTGCTGCGGCGTGCTGTGCGGGCTGGCGGGCGCCTACCTCGCCACGGCGCAGTCGGCGGGCTTCGTGAAGGAGATGAGCGCGGGCAAGGGCTTCATCGCGCTCGCCGCGCTGATCTTCGCCAAGTGGCGGCCCATGCAGGCCATGGCGGCCTGCCTTCTGTTCGGGTATCTCGACGCCGTGGCCATCCGGCTGCAGGGCAAGGCGCTGCCCCTGATCGGCGAGGTGCCGGTGCAGGCGATCCAGGCGCTGCCCTATCTGCTGACGGTGATCCTGCTGGCGGGTTTCATCGGCAAGGCGATCCCCCCCAAGGCGGGCGGCACGCCCTACGTGAAGGAACGATGATGCAGGCGCTGCGCGAACTGGACCTGGTGGTGCTGCGCCATTGCGAGAAGGCGGGCGACGGCCTTTCGGATCCGCTGACGGAGCGGGGGCGCGCCGACGCCCTGCGCGTGGCGGAGCGGTTGAGCTGGGAGGGGATCGAGCGCATCTGGGCCTCTCCCTACCGACGCAGCCTGGAGACGATCCTGCCGTTCGCCGAAGCCTCGGGATTGGAGGTGGTGGTCGATGCGCGGCTGGCCGAATGGCAGCTGTCGGACGCCGCCATGTCCGAGATCCATGTGCATGCGCCCAAGATGCTGAGCGATGCGCGCTATCGCTCCCCCTGGTCGGAAACGGCCGAGGAGGTGTGGCGGCGCGTGGGCGCCAGCCTGGCGGACCTGTCGGACCTGGAGCCCAAGCGCACGGCCCTGGCGTGCCATGGCGGCATCCTGGGCGCGGTCCTGATGCACCTGGCCGACCGCTTCGGGCCGGAGGATTGGGCGACGTTCCACCAGCCCACGATCGTCGCGCTGCGGCAGGGGACGTGGCGCAAGCTGGGGCTCGATGAGCGGCCCGGCCCCCTGGGCGCCTCGCCCGAGGGGGCGGGCAGCGCGCTGGCGGGCGAGGCGTGACGGGCCCCGAGGATCTGTGGCGCGCGGCGGTGGAGGCGCGGTCCAAGGCGCATGCGCGCTATTCCCGCTTTGCCGTGGGCTGCGCGCTGCGCACCGAGGGCGGCGGCGTGCATCTGGGCGCGAACATCGAAAACGCGTCCTTCCCCGAAGGCTGGTGCGCCGAGACCTCGGCCATCGCGCACATGATCATGGCCGCGCAGGGCGACGCCGACCGGCGCATCGCGGAGCTGGTCGTGGTCGCCGACCACCACCCGCCGCTGACCCCGTGCGGCGGATGCCGCCAGCGGTTGGCGGAGTTCGGCTCCGCCTCCACCATGGTGCACGGCGCCGATCTTGAGGCGATCCGTGCGAGCTGGACCCTGGCGGAGCTGCTGCCGGCGGCCTTTTCCCTGGAGGGCGATGGATGACCGAAGCCGCCGACACGCTGCGCGCCCTGACCGGGGAGGCGCCGGTCGAACTGGGGCTGGTGCTGGGCTCGGGCCTCGGCGCGATGGCGGAGGATCTGGAGGGGGCCGTCGCGGTCCCGTTCGAGGATCTGCCGGGCTTTCCGCTCTCCGGCGTTTCGGGGCATGCCGGCTCGGTCGTGATCGGCGCCCTCGACGGGGTGCGCGTGGCGCTGCTGTCGGGGCGGGTGCACTACTATGAGAAGGGCGATCCGACGGTCATGCGCGGACCGCTGGAGACGTTGAAGGCGCTGGGGGCGGAGAGCCTGCTGCTGACCAACGCGGCCGGCAGTCTGCGCGAGGACATGGGCCCCGGCAGCCTCATGGCGCTGAGCGATCATATCAACTGGTCGGGCCTGAACCCCATGATCGGGGAGGAGACGGACGGCCGCTTCGTCAACCTCGTCGACGCCTACGACCCGGAGCTGCGGGCGCGCCTGACGGCGCTGGACGCGGCGCTGCACGAAGGCGTCTACGCCTGGTTTTCCGGCCCCAGCTTCGAGACGCCGGCGGAGATCCGGGCGGCGCGCGTGC
>JBCBYE010000715.1:0-2273 GCA_039816075.1 Pseudomonadota bacterium
CCGAACCTCGGCCCCGCCCGAACTCCCCCGCGCGAATGCCTTCCCGGCGCGAACGTCGTCCCGGCGCGCCCGCCCCGGCGCGAAGGCGCCGGCGGGGGCGTTGCCCTTCGCGGCGCGACGGGTCAGGCTGCGCGCGACGTCCGCCCGAGGAGAGTCGCCCCCATGCCCGACCGCAAGACCCTGCTGCTGACCGGCGCCTCGCGCGGCATCGGGCATGCCACCGTGAAGCGGTTCTCGTCGGCCGGCTGGCGGGTGATCACCTGTTCGCGCTACGCCTTTCCCGAGGATTGCCCGTGGGAGGCGGGGCCGGAGGATCACATCCAGCTCGATCTGGCCGATCCCGCGTCCACCATCGAGGCGGTGGAGGAGATCCGGCGGCGGCTGCAGGGCGGCCGGCTGGAGGCGCTGGTGAACAATGCCGGCATCTCGCCCAAGGGAGAAGGCGGCGCGCGGCTGTCGACGCTGGACACCGATCTGCGCACCTGGGGCAAGGTGTTCCACGTCAATTTCTTCGCCCCCGTGGTGCTGGCCCGCGGCCTGAAGGCGGAGCTGGCGGCGGCCAAGGGGGCCATCGTCAACGTCACCTCCATCGCCGGGGCGCGGGTGCATCCCTTCGCCGGGGCCGCCTACGCCACGTCGAAATCGGCGCTGGCCGGGCTGACGCGCGAGATGGCGCATGATTTCGGCCCCCTGGGCGTGCGCGTGAACGCCATCGCGCCGGGCGAGATCGAGACCGCGATCCTGTCGCCGGGCACGCAGAAGATCGTCGAGCAGATCCCCATGCGCCGCCTGGGCCAGCCGGAGGAGGTGGCGCGCACCATCTACTACCTGTGCTCGCCCGAAAGCGCCTACGTCACCGGCGTCGAGATCGAAATCAACGGCGGCCAGCATGTCTGAGCGGGGGATGCGCCACGAAGGCGCATGACTTGCACGGCGAAAGGCCTATTGTTCGCCCCGACGGAGAATCGCACGGCAATCGCAACGGACGGAGAGACCTTCGGCGATGAGCAAGAAGTATTCGAATGAAACGATCGCGGGTCTGCTGTTCGCCGGATCGCTGGCCCTCGTGGTGGTTCTGACCGCGGCGCGCGACGGCGACGGGCTGCTCGACGGCTCTCCGGCGCGCGAGGCGGCGGCGGAGGCCGGTCTGAGCGAGGAGCTGGCGGCGCGGTTCGACGCGCTGGAGGCCAAGATCGAGGAGATGGCCGCGGGCGCCGCGGCGGAGGGCGAGGACATGTCCGAGGCGGTCGCCGCCCGGGTCGAGGCGCTGGAGGCGCAGCTCGCCGAGCTGGCCGACGAGGCCGCCGACGCCGCCGAGCCGGCCGTCGAGGCCGTCGAAGAGGCGGTCGAGGACGCGCAGGAGGTCGCCGAGGACGTGGCCGAAGAGGCCGGCGAGATGGCCGGCACCGCCGTGGAGACGGTGCAGGAGGTCGTCGAAGAGGCGGTGGAGACGGTGACGGGCGAGACCGACGCCGCGGCCGAGGAGGTCGAGACGGCCGCGGACGAGACGGTCGAGGCCGCCGAGGAGACGGCGGAGGCGACCGCCGAGGCGACCGAGGACGCCGCCGAAGAGACCGTGGCCGCCGCCGAGGATGCGGCGGAAGAGACCGTGGCCGCCGCCGACGATGCGGCGGAAGAGACCGCGGCCGCCGCCGAGGATGCGGCGGAAGAGACCGCGGCCGCCGCGGACGATGCGGCGGAAGAGACCGCGGCCGCCGCGGAGGAGACGGCTGAGGCGACCGAAGAGGCCGTGACCGAAGAGACCGCCGCCGCGCCCGCCGAGGAGGAGGCCGCGACGGAGGAGGTCGCCGCGGCGCCCGCCGAAGAAGAGGCCCCCGCCGAGGAGACCGTCGCGGCGCTGGTCGGCGATCCGGCCAAGGGCGAGAAGGTGTTCCGCAAGTGCTCCGCCTGCCACATGATCGGCGACGGCGCGCGCAACCGCGTCGGCCCGCAGCTGACCGGCGTGATCGGCCGGCCGGCGGCGTCGGTCGAGGGCTTCAAGTACTCCAAGGCCATGGCGGCCAAGGGCGAAGAGGGCCTGGTGTGGACCGCCGACGTGATGTTCGAGTACCTGACCAAGCCGCGCGACTACGTGAAGGGCACCTCGATGTCCTTCGCCGGCCTGCGCAAGGAAGACGACCGCCACAACGTGATCGCGTATCTCGCCCAGTTCGAGTGAGGCCAATTCGAGTGAGGCGGGACGCAGGTTCTGCGGCGCGGGCCTGAGGGCGGCGTCGCGGGATCGGATCCCTGGTCTGTGAATTGCACGGCGC
>JBCBYE010000866.1:0-1528 GCA_039816075.1 Pseudomonadota bacterium
CCTCCGCCTCCAGCGCCTCGGCGTCCCAGTGGACGGGCGCCTCGGCGACGATGGGCGCGGCGTCGAAGGTCAGGTCGGCTTCGGGGTCTTCCCCGGCGGTGACGACGGGCCGGGCATCGGCCTGCGACGCGCGCGCGAGCGCCAGCCGAGGCGCGCCTTCAGCCTCCGCCAGCACCACGACATGGCCGGCCTCGCCGCCGAAGGCGACCTCGGGCAGGTCGGCGGTCAGCCGCCCCGCGGCGACGGAGGCTCCCGCCGCGAAGGCGAGCGGGCCTTCGGGCGCCGCGATCCCGGCGGCGGCGAGCAGACGGCGGGCGGTCAGCGTCTCGGCGAAGGGCGCCGGCGCGGCGGCCGCGCCGGCGGTGCGATGCAGCGCGAAGACGGCCTCCGGCGGCAGGCCGGCGCCGCCCTGATCCTCGGGCGTGGCGGCGAGGGTCAGGCCGGTCTCCTCCAGCGTGGCCCAGAGCGCCGCGGGTTCGGCATGGTCGGCGAAGACCTTCTCGGCCGTCTCCAGCGCGGCCCGCGTCTCCTCCTGCATCAGCGCACGCCCAGCTGGCGGGCGATGATGCCGCGCATCACCTCGGTCGTGCCGCCGCGCAGGGTGTGGGAGGGCAGGCGCAGCTGGGTCTCGGTCAGCAACGCGCGGAGCGAGCGCGTCGCCTCGCCGGGCGCGAGGCCCGCCATCAGGCGGCGCACGCCGTCCACGGTTTCCTTTTCCAGCCGGTTGCCCAGTTCCTTCACCAGGGCGGCCTCCACCTCCGGCGCGGCGCCGTCGGACAGGCGCCGGGCGATGCCGCGGGACATGCGGCGCAGGGCGGTCAGATGCGCCATCAGGCGGCCCAGCACCGCCGCGCCACGGTCGTCGAGCGCGCCGCGCAGCGCCTCGGCCGTCTCGTCGAGCAGCAGGAACGTGGTCAGGAACCGCTCCGGCCCCGACCGCTCCATCGCCAGCTCCGACATGCACTGCGCCCAGCCATTGCCTTCCTCGCCCAGCAGGGCGTCCTGAGGCAGCTCGGCGCCGTCGAAGAGCGTTTCGTTGAAATGCACCGTGCCCGACAGGTCCTCGATGCCGCTGACCGTCACGCCGGGGCCCTTGAGGTCCACCAGGAACTGCGACAGCCCCGCCTGCCGGTTGCGCCCCTCGGGCGGCGACGTGCGGGCGAGCACGATCATGTAATGGGCGAAATGGGCGCCCGTGCTCCAGATCTTGCGGCCGTCGAGGCGCCAGCCGTTCGGCGTGCGCGTGGCCTTGGTCTGCACGGCGGCGAGGTCCGATCCCGCCTGCGGCTCCGACATCCCGATGGCGAAAAAGCAGGTCCCGGCGGCGATGCGCGGAAGGATGTCCAGCTTCTGCGCCTCGGTTCCGTATTTCAGGATATGCCCGCCCGATTGCCGGTCGGCCACCCAATGCGCCGCCACCGGCGCGCCGGCGGCCAGCAGCTCCTCGGTCACCACATGACGGTGCAGCGGCGGACGCTCGGCCCCGCCATAGGCCTTCGGCCAGGGCATGCCCAGCCAGCCGCGGGCG
>JBCBYE010000437.1:0-4214 GCA_039816075.1 Pseudomonadota bacterium
CGCGTGTCGCGCCGTCCGTCGCCGCCCCTCGACCGCGTCGTCGGCTTCTCCAACGCCGAGGCCGGCGCGCTCGTCGCCCGGCACCTGCACGCGCAGGGACGGCGGCGCATCGGATTCATCGGCGGCGACGGACGGCGCGACACGCGCGGGGCCGACCGTCAGCGCGGCTTCGCGGCCGCCTTGCAGGCCCTCGGCCTCGCGACGGACCGACGCGTCGCCGACCAGGCGCCGCCGCTCAGCATGCGCGAAGGGGCGCAGGCGCTGAACCGCCTGCTGGACCGCTGGCCGGACACCGATGCGGTCATGTGCGTGTCCGACCTCTCGGCCTTCGGGGCCCTGACCGCGGCGCAACGCCGGGGCCTCGCCGTGCCCGAAGACCTCGCCCTCGCCGGCTTCGGCGCCTACGACCTGGCCGAGCATGCCCTGCCCGGCCTCACCACCGTCGACGCGCAGGCCCGCCGCATCGGCGACGAGGCGGCGGGCCTGATCCTGGCGGCGCTGGAGGACCCCGGGGCGTCGACGGATCCCGGCCGCGTGGTCCTGCCGCTCCGCCTGCTGGCGCGCGACAGCACGGCCGCCGGCTGATCCGCCGGCGGCCGCGGGCCGCGCTCAGACGAATAGCGCGTCGCCCCCGGGCGCGACGAAGGCGAACGCCGTCTCGTCCAGCGACAGCAGCGCGGCGGCGAGCCCGGCGTCGAAGGCGCCGTCGCCCGCCATCTCCTCCAGCCCCTCGCGCGTGACGCGGTAGGTCGCGCCCTCGTCCAGGAACCGCACCTGCTCGATGCCGCGCAGCACGTCGATCTCGCCGGTGTCGAAGCCCTCGATCTCCACGCGCTTGCGGCGGCCGATCTCCACGGCATAGTCGGCGAGCGACCCGTCGAAGACCGCGACGTCCGTGCCGCCGCCCCCCACCAGATCGTCCTCGCCCAGCCCGCCGATCATCAGATCGTCGCCGCCGCCCCCCTTGAGGTCGTCGTCGTCCTCGCCGCCCGAAAGGCCGTCGGCGCCCGACCCGCCGAACAGCCGGTCGTCGTCGAGCCCGCCCAGCAGCCGGTCGCCCTGCGCCGCGCCCTTCAGCACGTCCTCGCCGTGCCCGCCGAACAGCAGGTCGCGCCCGCGCTCGCCGAACAGCCGGTCGTCGCCGTCCATGCCGAAGGCCTGGTCCTTGCCGGCCCCGCCGCGCAGCACGTCGTCGCCGTCGCCGCCCGCCAGCCCGTTGTCGCCGCGATTGCCGCGCAGACGGTCGTCGACATCGTCCGACCCGGCGAACCGGATGACCTTCATCACCGGATCCGCCGGAGGCTCGGGCGCCCGCGGCGTCGTCTCGGGCGGCGTCGAGGTCGGCGGCGCGGATGCAGGCGGGGTCGGGGCAGGCGGGGTCGATGCAGGCGAGGTCGGGGCAGGCGGCGTCGGCGCGGGCGGGGTCGGCACCTCCGCCGCCACCTCTTCCCCGGTCGACGGCCCCGTCGGCGCCGAGCGGAACCCGGTGCGCGCCTGCTCGTCCGAGGCGTAGAGCGGCGTGACCGCCTCCTCCAGCTCGAACACCGAATTCACGATGCCGTAGGCCGGCCCGGCGTTGTTGTAGACGTCCTTCTCGCTCACCTCGTCGCCGTAAACGTCGATCAGACCCAGCCGGTCGTCGTTATGGGCCCCGCCGTTGCGGCCCTGGTCCGAATAGACGTGGATGCGGCTGAAATCGCGGATCCCGTCGCCGTCCTCGTCGATCTGCTCGACCTTCAGGATGCGCGTGGTGTGGCCGACCACCTCGATCCGGTCGCCTTCGGCCTTGGAGTAGTCCATGACCTTTTCGTGGCCCAGAACATCGACCCAATGGTTGTGGATGTCGTCGTTCTCGCCCGCGACGCCGTGCCAGCGGATATGCCCGTCCTCCTCCACATGGTCGAGGATGTATCTCTCCTTGGCGTTGATCACCGTCTCGAAGCGGAAGGTGTCGGCCCCGCCGCCCCCGTACCAGACGTCGTCGCCCGGGATCGGCTGCGCGGCATAGACCTGGCCGTTGACGGGCGAGAGCTCGGCGTAGGGATCGCCCTCGTCGCGGCCGGGGTCGGGGAACACCGGCCCCTCGCGCCCATCGGCGATGGACAGCATCACGTCGTTGCCCGCGCCGCCGTAGCCGGTGTCGTTTCCGTGGCCCAGCTCGATCAGGTCGCGGCCCTTGCCGCCATAGCCCAGATCGGCGCCGTAGCCGCCATAGACGCCGTCGGCGCCGTCGCCGCCATCCATCACGTCGCGCCCGGCCCCGCCGTAAAGGTCGTCGTCCCCGCCCCATCCGCGCAGGTCGTCGTCGCCGACGGGGATCGGGTCGGGCGTGCGCGCCGCTCGGCTCAGATCGCCGGGGCCGCCGTCATGCAGCGCCTTGACCTGCCGCGCCGTCAGCGCGTCCTCCGCGTGCAGGCCGCCCCAGACGCCGAACCCGTCGAGCGCGCCCTCGAACTCATGGCGCAGCCGGTCGTCCTCGGCGATCGCGGCGGCGGAGGTCGCGTCGTTCGTCGTGCCCGTATCGGCGCCCAGCACCCAGGCGCGCGTATTTTCGAGCAGGAAGAACTCCTTGTAATCGCTCAGCTTGGTGTGCCCGTCCACCGCGTTGAAGTCGCGATCCTTCAGCGCCTCGCCGTCGAGGAAGACCTTAACGCCGGTCTCGCCCCAGGACACCGCCACATGGCTCCATTCGCCCGCCTCGGCCAGGCGCGCCTTGCTCACCCACTCCTTGTTGGAGCCGCCGTCGCCGGGCGCGAGGCGCAGGAACAGCTTGCCGCCGTCGCGGATCTCCAGGCGGAAATGGCCGCCCTCGCCGGTGCCGCGCTCATCCTTGGCGACCAGCGTCTGGGGATGGCCGCCCAGATCGTCGGCCTTGAACCAGATCGCGACGGAGCCCTGCAGGATCTCGTAGGCCGCGTCATGCGCCACGGCGGCGAACTGGTCGTCGTCCTCGAAGCGGATCGCGCGGCCGCCGTCGCCGGGCGCGCCCGCCTCCGTCGGCACGTCGTCCAGCGCGGCGGCGAGCCGCGCGCCCCCGTCCTCGATCTCGTACCAGCCGAGGTCCGACACCCCGCGCCCGTCGGCGAAGATGCCGCCCGTCGCATCCTCGAACCCGAAATACGAGATCGGCGCCGGCATCTCCGCCGCAGCCGCCGCGGCCGCCATGGACCCCTGGCCATGCCCGTGCCCGCCGGCCCCCGGGTCGCCCGCCAGAACGTCGTTCTCGTCCGTCCCGTTCAGGTCGTCGTCCGGCGCCTGCACCGTCGGCCGCGCGCGGATGTTCTCCGCGTAGACCGGCGCCTGATCCTCGGCCAACGCGGCGACGTCGGCGGGCAGCAGGTTCAGGTAGGGGTTCACGCTGTCCGTGCGGTCGGGGTCGGCGTCCTGCGCCCCTTCGGCGAACAGCGCCTCGTCCAGGTCCTCCACCGTCTCGATGAGGCCGGGCGTGCCCTTGGCATCGACGGTCACGTCGTCCGCCTCAAGCACGTTGGACAGGACCACCAGCTTGCCCAGCAGATCGCGGTCATGCGCCCCGCCGTTGGGCTGGTTCGACCGGATCGTGAAGACCGTGTCCGTCACGCCGTCGCCGTTCACGTCCCGATGCTCGACGGAGCCCTTCTTTTCGATGTCGGCCGTATGCCCGTCGATGCGGATCACGTCGCCTTCCGCGGCGTTGAAGTCGACGATCCAGTCGGTCCCGATGCTCTCGGGCCAATGGTCGTGCCCCTCGTCGTTCTCGCCGGCGACGTCCGCCCAATCGATGGACCGGTCGGCGTTCTGGTGCTTGAGAATGATGTCGCGCTTGGCGTTCAGCTGCGGCTGCACCAGGAACACGTCCGCCCCGTCGCCGCCGAGGGCGATGTCGTCGCCGATCATCGGTTGACCGGGGTTCACCGTCTGCCAGAGGTCGTTCACCTCGTCGTCCGGGTCGTCCCTGGCGGGGTCGTAGACCTGCGCCACGATGGGCTCGCCCCCGTCCGAGCCCAGAATGATCAGGTCGTCGCCCATCCCGCCGTCCAGAAAGTCCGAGCCGCGGCCGCCATCGAGCACGTCGTCGTCCGCGCCGCCATGCAGCCGGTCGTCGTCGTAGCCGCCCCGCAGCAGATCGACGCCGGCGCGGCCCAGCAGCGTGTCGTCGCCGTAGCCGCCCTCCAGCACGTCGCCGCCGGCATCGCCGTTCAGCATGTCGTTCGCGCGGTCGAGCGGCGGCGCCG
>JBCBYE010000746.1:0-2142 GCA_039816075.1 Pseudomonadota bacterium
CGAGGCGGCCTGCGTCGCACGGGAACCCGGCCGGGGCCGTCCGCCGCCAGGGTCGCAAGGGCCGCCCGGACGCCGCGCCCGCGGGAACGCGCGGGGCGGCGTCCGGGCGCCGCTGAGGACCGGGCGGCGGACCGGCCGATGCCGGCGCCGCCGCCCGATCCCCTCCGCCGACCTCCCACACACCCGGTCGGCGGATCGTCGCCGCCCAGGGGCGGGCGTCGACGCGACGGGCCCCCCACCCGAGGGCCCGTGAACCGCAGGCCGGCCGAAACCGCCGGCGCCGCGCGGTCCGTCCCGCGTCGCCCCAGGCCCTGCGAAGCCTGCGGCGCGGGTCGGGGCGCCGTCGCGCCACGGCGATCGGCCGCCCCTGCACTCACGGAACACGGGCGGCGGCAGTTTTATTCCTGCGAAGTTTTTTTTCGCGGATCGCGCGCAGGGGCGGCCGCGGCGGCGGCGGCCCGCCTTCAATCGCGCCGTCGGCCGCGCCGTCAGCCGCGCCGGGGCGTCGCGGTCACAGCTCCACGACCTCGGCCGTCGCCACCACCGGGCCGGTGGGGGCGCCGGTGGGGGAGCCGCCCTCGGGCTCTTCGCTGATCGCCAGAACGGCGCCGCCGAGGGCCCCCGGCGGTGCGGCCTCGCCCCGACCGCCGGGAAGCAGGCCCAGCGACACCGGCTGGCCGCCGGGCGGGATCGCCCACAGCTCGTAGGTTCTGCCCGCCGGCGCCGCGCCGCCCAGCCGCGTCAGGCGCAGGCGCCGCGTCGCCGGGTCGTAGACGGCGAGCACGCGCAGCGCGCCGTCCTCGGTTTCGATCTGCGCGGCCAGCATGGGGCCGGGGCCGGGATCCGTGGCGATCAGCAGCGCCGCCAGCCCCGCCGTCGCCGCCAGCGCCGCCGCCGCCCCGCGCCAGAACGCCCAGGCCCCGCCGCCTGGGGCCGCGACCGCCGCGGCGGGGCCGAAGAGCCGCGCCTCCACCGCCCGTTTCACCCGCGCGGGCGGCGCGACCTCCGCGATCTCTTCGGCCAGGGGCGCCAGGCGCGCTTCCCAGGCCGCCAGCTCCGCCCGCAGGGCCGGCTCGTCGCGCAGCCGTCGTTCGAACGCGGCGCGATCCTCGCCCTCCAGCAGGCGCAGCGCATGCTCCGCCGCCAGGGGCGCCTCGCCGTCGGGCGGGGCGGCGGGACCGGATCCGCTCATCGCTCCAGGCACTCCCGCAGGCGGATCAGGCTGCGCCACAGCCAGGTGCGCATGGTGTTCAGCGGCACGTCGTGGCGCGCCGCCAGCTCCGCATAGCTCAATCCCTGCAGATAGGCCCCGCGCACCGCCGCCGCGCGCGCTTCGGGCAGCTCGTCGAGGCAGGCGGTCACGCGCGCCGCCTCGGACGCCGCGACGGCCTGCGCCTCGGGCGTGGGGGCGCGATCGCGCAGCTCTCCCGCGGCCTCCAGCGGCTCGGCCGCGCGCAGCCTCCGCCGTCGGTCCACCGCCGTGTTGCGCGCCACGGCGATCAGCCAGGTCATCGGGCTCAACCCGTTGACGGCGTAACGGTCCGCGGCATGCCACACCTTCGCATAGGCCTCCTGCAGCGCCTCTTCGGCTTCGGCGCGGTCCCCGCACACACGCAGGCACACGCCCATCAGTTTCGCGCTGGTGGCGTCGTAGAGGGCCGAGAACGCGGCCCGGTCGCCCAGGCCGCAGCGGAGGATCAGCGCCTCGACCTCCGCCCGGCGGTCGTCCGCCGGCACGCTATTCCGCCGCCTCGAGGCCCAGGAACCCGCCCGACTGACGCGACCACAGGTCGGCATAGGCGTCGCCCTTGGCCAGAAGGGCCGCGTGGGTCCCCTCCTCGACGATGCGTCCGGCGTCCATGACCACGATGCGGTCCATGCGGGCGATGGTGCTCAGCCGGTGGGCGATGGCGATGACGGTGCGCCCGTCCATCAGCCGCTCCAGCGCCGCTTGCACCTCGGCCTCGGTCTCGGAATCCAAGGCCGAGGTCGCCTCGTCCAGCATCAGGATCGGCGCATCCTTGAGCATCGCGCGCGCGATGGCCACGCGCTGGCGCTGACCGCCGCTCAGCTTCACGCCCCGCTCGCCCAGATGGGCGGCGTAGCCGCGGCGCCCGCGCGGGTCCTCCAGCGTCTCGATGA
>JBCBYE010000377.1:0-4824 GCA_039816075.1 Pseudomonadota bacterium
GCGCCGTCTCGCCCCGGACTTGATCCGGGGCCTCCTCGGCTCCGGCCGGGCGCGATCCGCCGCCGCGACGCGCCGCGCCCCATGACCGCCGCCGCGCTCGACATTCGGAACCTGTCCAAGCGTTTCGGCGGGTCCCTCGCGCTCGACGACGTGTCGCTGAGCGTGCGTCCGGGCGAGGTGCACGGTCTGCTGGGCTCCAACGGCTCGGGCAAGTCCACCCTCATCAAGGTGCTCGCCGGCTTTCACGCGCCCGAACCTGGCGCGCGCATCGCGCTGTTCGGCCAGGACGTGCCCCTGCCGCTGCCCGCCGGCCAGGCCCGCGCCCTCGGCCTGGCCTTCGTGCACCAGCATCTGGGACTTATCCCCTCGCTTTCGGTGACCGAGAACCTGCGCCTCTCCGCCCTCGCCGCCTCCTCCGCCTGGGCCATCGACTGGACCGCGGAGCATGAGCGCGCGGCCGAGGTCTTCGCCCGCTACGCCCTCGCCCTCGATCCGCGCGCGGAGGTCGGCCTGCTCTCGCCCGTCCAGCAGGCCCTCCTGGCCATCGTCCGCGCCATGGAAGAGCTGCGCGCCCGGACCGACGTGCCGGGCCTGCTGATCCTGGACGAGCCCACGCCCTTCCTGCCCCGCGCGGGGGTGGAGCAGCTCTTCGACCTCGTCCGCCGCGCGCGGGCCGAAGGCGCGGCGATCATCTTCGTCTCCCACGACATCGACGAGGTGCGGGAGATCACCGACCGCGCCACCATCCTGCGCGACGGCCGGCTGATCGACACGGTCGACACCGCCCGCGCCTCCCACGACGCGTTCGTGGAGCGGATCATCGGCCGCGATCTGAGCGCCTATGCCGGCGCCGCCAAGCCGCGCCCGAACGCGGCCCCTGCGATCCGCGTCGAAAACCTCGCCGGCCCCGGCCTGCCGGGTCCCGTGGACCTGGCGCTGGCGCCCGGGGAGATCGTGGGCCTCACCGGCCTGATCGGCTCCGGCGCCGACGACGCGCCGGGCCTGATCTACGGCGCCGTGCAGGCGCAGGCCGGGACGCTGCGCCTCGACGACGCCGAGATCGACCTGACGACCGTCACGCCCGAGGCCGCCCTCGCCCGCGGCATCGTCTATCTGCCCGCGGACCGGCTGGGGCAGGCGGGCGTCGGCTCCCTGCCCGTGGCCGACAACGTCGCCCTGCCGGTGTTCGAGGCGCTGCGCCGCCCCGCCGGCCTGTTCGACGCGGATATCGAGGATCATGCCGAACGGCTCGGCGCCGCGGCCGGGGTCAAGCCCAACGCCCCGTCCCTGCCTCTGTCGGCCCTCTCCGGCGGCAATACGCAGAAGGCGCTGGTGGCCAAGTGGCTGCAGACCCGGCCGCGCCTTCTGCTGCTCGACGAGCCCACGCAGGGCGTCGACGTGGGCGCGCGCCAGGACATCTGGGATGCGCTGGACCGCTCCGCGGCCGAGGGCGCGGCGGTTCTGATCGGCTCCACCGATTACGAACAGCTCGCCCAGCTCTGCCACCGCGTGCTGATCCTCAGCCGCGGGCGCGTGATGGACGCGCTGGAGGGCGCCGCCCTGACCAAGGAGGCGATCGCGGAGCGGTGCTACCGCTCCATGACCCTCGACGCCCCCCGAACGGCCGCGGAGCAAACGACATGAACGGACCCGGCATCAAGGCCGACGAGGCCGCCCGCGCCTATGAGGGCCGCATCGCGGCGCTGGAGGAGAAGATCCGCGCCTTCGAGGCGAGCGCCGCCGCCCCTGCGCGCCGCCCCCGCGCGCCCTGGCAGGCGAATGCGGAGCGCTGGGGCCTGCTGGTCGCCTGGGCGCTGCTGATCCTGGCCGTCGGCGCCTTCAAGCCCGACCAGATGTTCGCCTGGAACAGCTACGCGTCGATGTTCGGCTCCAACGCCATGATCGTGGTGCTGACGCTGGGCCTGCTGATCCCGCTGACCACCGGCGATTTCGACCTGTCGGTGGCCTCGACCATGGGGCTCAGCTCCATGCTGATCGCCGTGCTCAGCGTGCAGGCGGGGTGGAGCGTCTGGGGCGCCTCGCTTTTCGCCATTCTCGCCGGGGGGGCGGTGGGGGGGATCAACGCGGTCTTCATCCTCTATTTCGGCATCCATTCGCTGATCGTGACGCTGGGCGTCGGCTATGCGGTGAACGGCGTGATCCTGTGGGTGGCGGACAGCAAGACCATCGCGGGCGTGTCGATGGAGCTGATCGACGCGGTGATCCTGACGCGCTTTCTCGGCGTGCCGCTGAGCTTCTGGTACGCGGCGATCCTGGCGGCGGTCGTGTGGTGGGTGTTCCAGCACACGGCGCTGGGGCGGCGGCTGCTGTTCGTGGGCCGGGGGCGCGAGGTGGCGCGACTGTCGGGCGTGGACGTGGACCGCATGCGCGCCGGCGCGCTGGTCGCCTCGGGGGCCATCGCGGGCTTCGCGGGCGTGCTCTACACCGGCATGCGCGGGGCGGCGGATCCGACCTCGGCGCTGTCGTTCCTGCTGCCGGCCTTCGCGGCGGCCTTTCTGGGCTCGACGACGCTGTATCCGGGGCGGTTCAACGCGCCGGGCGCCTTCGTGGCGGTGTTCTTTCTCAGCACAGGGATCATGGGGCTGAACTTCCTCGGCGCCGACAGCTTCGTGCAGAACCTGTTCTACGGCGGCGGGCTGGTGCTGGCGGTGTCGATCAGCCAGCTGATCCGGGGCCGGCGCCCCATGGACTGAGCGGAGACCGCGCCTCGTCGGGGCGGCGGCTCAGTCCTCGGCCTTGGCCGGCGTCTTCTTCGCCGCCGGCTTTCGCGACCGGCTCTTGGGCTTCGCGGCGGCGGGGGCGGGCTTGGCGGCGGCCTCCTCGCCCTCGTCCTTCTTCTTGCCGTTGGTCGGCCGCAGGCGGACGCGCATGTGGTTGGCGTCGTCCATCTCCAGCTCGAACGCGCCGGTGCGCCGGATGGCATCGGACAGCTTGGACGAGCCGTAGGTGCGGCTGTCGAAATCCGGCGCGATGTTGCCCAGGCGCTGGCCGATCACGCCCAGGCTGACCCAGCCGTCCTCGTCCGCCAGCCCCTCCATCGCCTTGCGGATGATGGGCACCGCGCGCGACGGGGCCTCGTGCCGTCCGGCCGCGGGCGCGGGCGCGGCGTCGCCGTTCTCGGCTGGCGCCTCCCCGTCGGGCATCAGGTTTTCGATGTAGAAGAACCGGCGGCAGGCCTGGCGAAACGCCTCCGGCGTCTTTTTCTGGCCGAAGCCGTAGACGTCCACGCCCTCTTCGCGGATGCGGCTGGCCAGGCGCGTGAAATCGCTGTCGGAACTGACCAGGCAGAACCCGTCGAAGCGCCCCGAATGCAGCAGGTCCATGGCGTCGATCACCAGGGTGATGTCGGCGGAATTCTTGCCTGTGGTGTAGCTGAACTGCTGGTGCGGGATGATGGCGAAGGGCGCCAGCACCTTGGTCCAGCTCTTCAGCCGGTCGTCGGAAAAGTCGCCGTAGATGCGCCGGACGGAGGCGTCGCCGAGCTTGGCGATCTCCAGGAACAGCCCCTCCACCACCTTGGGCGAGGTGTTGTCGGCGTCGATCAGAACGGCGAGGCGGTCGATGTCATCTGCCATGGGCTGGACGTAGCGGAACGGGACGGCCCTGTCACGGGGCTGCGGGATCGCTGCGGGCCGCGGGGCTCAGCTCGGCGCGTCGCAGCCGGTCTCGAGCTGGTCGAGCAGGGCCTCGGCGCGCGCCGGGTCGAGATCGGGCAGGCGGATCACGCCGCCCGAGACCTCAGCACACGTCACCGCCGCCGCGCCGCAGACCGAGACGCCGAGCGTGCAGGCGCCCGCCTCGGCCAGTTCGGCCGCGCTGTCGCGGGCATGGCGGCCGAGGACGATCTCGATGCGCCCCTCCGCCTGCTGCGGATCGAACTGCGCGCGGGTGAAACCGACCTGGGCGCCGCCGGAGATCAGCGTCAGCGGCATGCCGGCGGAGGCGTTGGCCCCGTCCGCGGCGCGCGCCGGCTCCGCGGCGGCCAGGATCCCGCCGAGCGAAGCGAAGCCCAGAACGTGGCCCAGCATCAGCAGGCGAAGGGGCCGCGGCGCATCCTCGACGCGGGTCGACATGCGGGGTTCGGGGGCGAGAAGGCTCATGGCGCGCTCCAGGGTTTCATCCATCAAGGAGGAAACGCCGCGGGGCGGCCCAGGGTTCCCTGCGCCCGGATCGTTTCGGGCGCCTTGGGGCGCCTTGAAGCCGAAGGGCGCGCGCCCCCGCGCGGCGCTGCGGCCCGCACGCGGGGCCGCCGCGCCGCGCCCGGCTCAGTACTTCACGACCGCCCGGATGCTCTCGCCCGCATGCATCAGGTCGAAGCCCGCGTTGATCTCCTCCAGCGGCAGGATGTGGGTGATCATCGGGTCGATCTCGATCTTCCCGTCCATGTACCAGTCCACGATCTTGGGCACGTCCGTGCGCCCCCGTGCGCCGCCGAAGGCGGTGCCCTTCCAGGTGCGCCCGGTGACCAGCTGGAAGGGCCGCGTCGAAATCTCCGCCCCCGCCGGCGCCACGCCGATGATGACGGAGGTGCCCCAGCCCTTGTGCGAACACTCCAGCGCCGCGCGCATCACCTGCACGTTGCCCGTCGCGTCGAAGGAATAGTCGGCCCCGCCCTTGGTCAGGTCCACGAGGTAGGGGACCAGTTCGCCCTCCACCTCCGCCGGATTGACGAAGTCGGTCATGCCGAATTTTTCCGCCATGGGCTTTTTCGCCGGGTTCAGGTCGACCCCGACGATCTGGTCCGCGCCGGCCAGGCGCAGGCCCTGGATCACGTTCAGCCCGATGCCGCCCAGCCCGAACACC
>JBCBYE010000721.1:0-2249 GCA_039816075.1 Pseudomonadota bacterium
GCCCTACGTGATCCCGCTGGCCTCGATCATGGTGCTGACGGCGGTGCTGCGGATCGAGCCGGCGCGGCTGCGCGACGCGCTGCGGCGGCCGGGGCATATCCTGCTGGTCTGCGGCGCGCTGCTGGTCGGGTTTCCCGCGATGGTCGCCCTGATCGCGCCGCGGCTGGGGGCGGAGGATTGGCTGACCACGGGGCTGGTTCTGGCGGCCGCGGCGCCGCCCATCTCCTCCGCCGCGGCCTTCGCCATTCTGGTGCGCATCGACGCGGCGCTGGTCACGGCGATCTCGCTGCCGGCCACCTTGCTGGCGCCCCTGACGGCATGGGGCGTGACCTCGGCCCTGCCGGGGCTGGCGGCGGGGGTGGACGTCACCGCGCTGGCGCTGCGCCTGGGCGCGCTGATCCTGGGCGCCTTCGGCCTCGCCTTCGCCATCCGCCGCCTGGCCGGCGATGCGGCGGTGGCGCGTGCGGCGCTGCCGCTGGACGCGGCGATGGTGGTCTTCGTGTCGCTGATCGGCATCGGGGTGATGCACGAGGTCGGGCTCGCCCTGCGCTCGGACCTGGCGGCGTGGCTGACGATCTTTCTGGCCACATGGGCGCTGGGCCTGGCGACCTGCTTCGCCGCCGTGGCGCTGTTCTGGCGGGCGGGCCGCGACCGGGCCCTGGCGGCGGGCCTGTGCGGGGCCGTCAAGAACATGGCGATCATGGTGGCCGCCACGCTGGGCGCGGTGGAGCCGCGCATCGCCCTCGTCGTCATCACCGCGCAGCTGCCGATCTACACCGCGCCCCTGATCCTGCGCCCCGCCTTCGCGGCGCTGGCCCGGGCCCGCTGAGCCGTGTCGCCCGCCGCCGCCATCGCCGCCCGCGCCTTCGTCACCTCCGCCGTCGTCGCCTCCGCCGTCGTCGCCCCCGCCTTCGCCGCCCCCGCGGGGCGCGACGCGCGGCGTTCCGTCCCAGGCGACGCCCCGGACCTGATCCGGGGCCGCCCCGGGTCGTCGCCGGGCGCCGCGCCCGCCGTTCGAGGACCTGCCGCCATGCCGCGCCCCTCCGCCGACGCCGTTCTCGCCGCCCTCGACTCCGCGCTGGCCCAGGCCGCCGCGGAGCCCGATCTAGAGGCGGCCCTGCTGCCCCTGACCGGGCTCGCCCATGATCTGCTCGGCGATCCGGAGGCGCCGGCCCGCCCCGGCGCCCTCAAGCCGGGGGAGCGGGACTATCGCATTTCCGGCGTCTTCCTGGTCTCGCCCGACC
This sequence comes from Pseudomonadota bacterium, assembly GCA_039816075.1. Classification (GTDB taxonomy): domain Bacteria; phylum Pseudomonadota; class Alphaproteobacteria; order Rhodobacterales; family Rhodobacteraceae; genus Albimonas. The sequence continues at coordinate 1,245 of JBCBYE010000721.1, forward strand.
GGCGGTACAACATGCTGGTGGCGAACCGGAATTTTCCGCCGGAGCAGCGCCGCCTCGCCGTGCCGATCGAATGGAACCACCCGGGCGAGGTGGTGCGCACGGGCCTGCCCATCCTGCTGAAGAACACCGACGAGGACGCGCGGTTCCGCCAGTTCCTCAAGTCCTCGCGCATGGGCTCCACGATCTACGCTCCGATCTTCGCCGGTCCCGACGGCGCGCTGATCGGCCAGATCGTGGCCGCCGGGCAGGCGCGGCATACCTATGACGAGGAGGACCTGGCGCGCCTGGGCCTGCTCGCCCGCGCCGCGGCGCTGGCGTGGCAGGCGAAGGACGGCGCCGCCTGGCTCGCCGCCGACTACCCCGCGCCGGACCTGTGGCGCGCCGATCGGAACACGGTCTGAGGGAGGACCCCGCACGATGCCCCAGGATGCGAGCCAGGCCGCCGAGGCGCCGATCCTAGATCTGTTCCTGGATCATCTGATGGGCGCGCGGTTCGAGGATCTCGATGCGCGGACGCTGGAAAAGACCAAGATCTTTCTACTCGATACGCTGGGCGTCGGGCTCGCCGGATCCGGCGGCGCGCAGGTGTCCGAGCTGATCGAGACGGTCAAGGGCTGGGGCCGGGGCGACGAGGCCGCGGTCTGGATGAGCGGGGAGCGTCTGCCGGCCGGCTCCGCCGCCATCGTCAACGCCTACCAGATCCATTGCCTGGAATACGACTGCGTGCACGAAGGCGCGGTGGTGCATCCCATGGCCACGATCCTGTCGGCCCTTCTGGCCTATGCGGAGCGTCGGTCGGGCCAGGGCCGCCCGGTCGCGGGGCGCGCGTTCCTGCTGGCGCTGGCGCTGGGCGTCGATGTGGCGACCCTGCTGGGCGTCGCGGCCACGGGGCCCCTGGGCTTTTTCCGTCCCGCGGTGGCGGGCGGCATGGGCGCGGCGGCGGCGCTGGCGCGGCTCGAGGGGCTGGACCGCGACGGCGTCAAGAACGCGCTCGGGGCCATGTAC
>JBCBYE010000334.1:0-5339 GCA_039816075.1 Pseudomonadota bacterium
AAGTCCGTCACGTCGCCGCCCACGCGCTTGGTGGCGTAGAACAGGACATGCGGCTTGGCGCTGAAGGGATCGCGCAGCACCCGCAGGTCGGGACGCTCGGCGATGGTGTAGCCCGCGCCGAAATCGCCGAAGGCGATGGCCGCCGCGCCGCCGGGAACCGCGTCGCCCGTGTCCGGCATGTCCTCGGCGATCAGCACCGGATAACCCATCAGGCGCGCCGGCTCGCCGGCCGCCAGGCCGTCCGACCACAGGAAGCGACCGTCCGCGTCCTTCATCTTGCGCACGGCGCCGGCGGTCTTCGAGTTCATCACGAAGTTCGCCTTGGCGCGGTAGCGGGCGCCCAGGGCGTAAACCAGGTCGACGATGGCGTCGGCCGGGTTGATCGCGTTGAACTCGCCGTCCGCGCCCGTGGCCACATAGCCCAGCTGACCCCAGACATCCGTGCCGGCCACGGCCGTCGGATAGGTCAGAAAGCCCGTGGGCTGGTCCGAACCCGTGCCGTTCACGAACGCATCCGCCTCGGCCCGAGCGAACTTGTCGGCGATGCGATCCGCCAGCCAGCTCTCGATGTCGAAGGCGCTGTCGTCCAGCAGGCGCTGCGAGGTCTTCGGCAGGGCCGACAGCTCATGCAGCGGGATCGAAACGCGCTCGATCTGCGGCGTGCCGGTCTCGGCCACGGCGCCCGTCTCGGTGCTCCAGCCATGGCCGAAATCGGCATGGTCCACCAGCACGTCGAAGGCGTTGGCCTCCACCTGCACCACCTGCGCGACCGAGCGGACGGAGCCCGCGCCGGTCAGCACGCCCTGGATGCGGTCCGCCGTCTGCGGATCGACCAGATAGCCGCCCTCGGCGTTCACCGCCGTGTTCAGCCCCTTCTGCTCCACGCTCAGCCCGCGCAGGCCGTCGTCGTCGCCGCTGCGCAGGTAAGCCGACAGCGCCTTGCGATGCGGCGCCACGTCGTCGCTCGCGCGCGACAGCGCCGGGCGTCCGCCCACGGTCGCCGCCTTGCGGTCGATGGCCTCGATGCGGCCCTCCTGCTGCGCCATGCGCGATTTCACTTCGTCCTGAAACGCGCTGAATTCCTTGAGAAAGCCGTTCACCGCCGTCTTGGCTTCAAGCCCGCGGCCCATGCCGTCCGTCATGCCCGATCATCCTTTTCAGATGGGTCCGAATTGCGTCGCCCGTCCGCCCGCTCAGGGTCGGCCGTGCGCCTCGCTCAGCGCCTCGGCCAGCAGGGCCTCCAGCGTTTCGTCCGCGCCCGCCTCGGCCTCGGGGGCCATGGCGCGCGCCTGCGGCAGCATTGGAAAGGTCACGAGGCTGACCTCCCAAAGCTCCACCTCGGTCAGCAGGCGGCCGCCGCCGGGGCGCCGCTCCGCCTGCACGGTGCGGTAGCCGATGCTCAGCCCATCGACCGCGCCCGCCTGCAGCAGCGCGATCGCTTCCGCGCCGCGCCGCACCTCGCGCAGAAGGCGGCCCGTGACGGCCAGCCCCCGCTCATCCTCGCGCACCAGGTCCCAGACCCCGATGGGCTCGCCCGGGTCGTGCTGCCACAGCAGCTTCACCGCGCGCCCGGCATCGCTCAGAGATCGCAGCGAACGCGCGAAGGCGCCCGGCGCCACCACGTCGCCGCCCTGATCCTCGGCGCCGAAAAAGCTGGCATACCCTTCGATGCGTCCGTCCTCGGCCAGCGTCGCGGCCCGGTCGAACGCCAGGTACTTCGTCTCCAGGCCTGCGCCCCGGGGCGCGGCCGTCATCAGATCCGCCATGTGCAGAACATCCTTCGCCCGCCGCTCTCTCACAGAGCGACCTTGCCGATGATCACCGAGGCGGCGACCTGGCTCGCCAGCGCCGCCGCCACTCCGAAGACCGCCAGCCACAGCCGCCGCTCCAGCCGTTCCACCGCCTGATCGATGTGGCGAAGCGTGTCCTCGAGCGAGGCCCAGCGCTCCTCCAGCACCCGCTCCAGCGTCTCGATGCGCGCCTGCGCCGGATCGAACGGTTCGTAGAGGAACCGAGACCCGCCGCTCCGGCGCCGCCCGATCATGCCGGTTCCTCGGGAAGCCCCAGCATCCGGCGTTTCTCCGCATCGCTCAGGAACTCGGCCCGGCTGACCGTGCGCCACAGCGCCTCGCGCTCGGGCGCCAGCGCCGGCACGCCGTCGAGGTCGGGCGCCAGCCGCACCGCTTCGCCGGTCCAGTCCTCCAGCCAGCGCGACAGCGCATCGGCGACCTTGCCCACCAGCGGCAGAACCGTCTGGCGGTGAAACGCCCGGTTCGCCTCCTGATAGTTGGCGTAGGTCGCATCCCCGGGCAGGCCCAGCAGCATCGGCGGCACGCCGAAGGCGATGGCCACGTCGCGCGCCGCCGCGGTGCGGGTCTGCAGGAACTCCATGTCGCTGGGCGAAAAGCCCATCGGCTTCCAGTCCAGCCCGCCCTCCAGCAGCATCGGCCGTCCGGCGTTGACCGCGCCCTGATGTCCGCTTTCCAGCTCGTCCTTGAGGCGGTCGTACTGACTCTGGCTCAGCGCCGCGCCGTCCGGGCCCCGGTAGATCAGCGCGCCCGACGGCCGCGCCGCATTGTCCAGCAGCGCCTTGGCCCAGGCCCCGGCGCTGTTGTGCACGTCGACGCTGGCCATCGCCGCGGCCAAGGGGCTCAGCCCGTAATGATCGTCGAGCGGATGGAACGCGCGCACATGCAGGATCGGACAGATCTCGCCCTCGGTCAGATCCCAGCGGCGGCGCTTCCCGCCCACGCCGTACTCGTAGGCCTCCGGCCAGCCGTCGGCGCCGGGGATCACCCGCATCCGATCCGGCCTCAGGGCGTGCAGCTCCGCCGGCGCGCCGGTGCTCAGCCGCCCCGCGCCCTCCACCCAGGCGTCGCCGCTCAGCAGGAGGTGGCCGTAAAGCGCCTCCAGGAACTCCGCGCGGCCCTGCCCGCCATTGGGTCGGCCCAGCAGGCTCAGCACCGGATGGCGCACCAGCCGCCGCTCGCCGTCATCCGCCGCCAGCGGCGTCGCCGCCGCCGCCTCCGCCAGCATCCGCACGCAGCGAAAGCCAATGACGTTGCGCGAAAAGCCGTTGCGCGCCAGGCTCGCCCCATCGCGGGCCGACCAGGTCGCGCGCCCCGCGCCATGCACCGCCAGCGCCGGCGCATAGCCCGAGCTCTTCCGCTCCCGCGGCGCCTCACGCGCGCCGCGCAGCCAATTGAAAGCCATAGGCCTTCTCCCGTTGCCGTTGGTTCCGCTTTCCCCGACGGGGGTGCGCGCCGCGGGGGCGTCGAGCCCCCGCGTCACGCGCCGCGCGCAATGCGCGCGCCATCGTCGCGCCTGATCGTCGCCGTCGCCGCCCCTGGCGGCCGACCGCGCGCCGTCACAGGACGGCGCGCACCTTGGGGCCGGCCCGCGGCGCCTCGGTCAGCTCCGTCACCGCCCAGACCAGCGCGTCCACCCGATCGGGACTGCGGCCCAGCCGCCGCCCGTCGAAGGCGCACATCTGATCCTCGAGCAGCGCGAAGCAGCCCGCATGGCGCACCTTGCCCCGCTCGTAGAGCGCGGCCACAGGTTCCGCCCGCGCCGTCTTGCCTCGCGTGGCGCGCACGCCCGCATAGGGCGCATCGGGCATCTGCTGGCGCAGGATCGTCTCGATCATCGCGCCGCCCTGATTGGTCTCGGCCACGATCCGGTCCGCCTTCAGCCGCTGGAACGCATCCAGCGCCCGCCGCGCCCAGGCCGCCGGACTCTCGCCATGGCTGCTGGCATCCTCCAGCACCCAGACCACGTCGTCGGCGTCGATCCCGGCGGCCACGATCCCGCACTCGTCGGCGTTGGGCCCCAGGCTCGCCGGCGGATCCACCGCCACCACGATGCGCCGCAGCTCGCCCGGCGCGCCGCGCCCGGCCTCCAGCATCTCGCGGCTCCACAGCGCGCCCGGCAGCTCCTCCAGCAGCTCGCCCAGCAGCTCCTGCCGCGCCAGCGCCGTGCCGCCGAAACGGGCCTGCACCGCCTCGACGAAACCGGGCGCCAGGTTGGCTCGGTTCGCCTCGGTCGGCGCGCGCACCGTCACCGTGTCCGTGGCGCCCATGATGTCCACCAGCAGCTCCGACCGACGCGGCGTCGTCGTCACCACCTGTCGCGGCGACGCGCCCAGCCGCAGGCCGAACTGCAGCTGATCCCACGTGTCGCGGCCCTTGACCCACTTGGCCAGCTCGTCGCACCAGGCCGCATCGAACTGCGGCCCGCGCAGCGCCTCGGGCTTGTGCGCCGAATAGACAAAGGCCTCGGCCCCGTTGGGCCATTCCAGCCGCCTGCGGCTGGCCTGGTACTTGGGCCGCCGGTCCTTGGGCGTGATCGCCAGCAGGCCCGACGGCCCTTCGACCATCACCTCGCGGGCCTGGTCCAGCGTCTCGGCGACCAGCGCGATGCGCCGGCACTCGCCCGGCTGAAGCGGCGTCGCGCCTTCGGCCACGGCGCGCACCCATTCGGCCCCGGCGCGGGTCTTGCCCGCGCCGCGGCCGCCCAGGATCAGCCAGGTGCGCCAGGGCGGCGGAGGAGCGATCTGGTGGCCCGGCAGGGCCCACAGCTCGAACACCCATTGCATGGCCAGCACCGCGTTGGCGCTCAGCCCGGCCAGAAAGGCCTCCCGTTCAATCCTCGGCCGCGAGGCGATCCAGCTCGCCCATGAGCTCCCATCGGGCGCGATCGACGTCGACTTCGAATTCGCTTTGTCCAGAGCGGCTTGCAGCTTGCTGTTCAAGGGTCTTCTCTAGGTCAAGGGCGGTGAGCAGGGCTTTTTGGTACGCGACCACGAGCTTCACGAAGCCCTCGGCCTCCGACAGCTTCACGGCCTCCTTCGCCTTTATGTTCCCCAGCAGTTTCGTGACCATGCCGCCGAGGGCCTGAGCCACCGCGACCGGGTCTCCCATCGGTTCGGACGTCGTCTCCGCGCCGCGCGGATCGTCGATCGTCACGCCGCCGTCGCCATCGGAACGCAGCGTCTCCCACGCGGCCTCGCTCGGCGTCGGCGCAGCTTCGCGCTCCGCCTCGCCGGATCCGAGGGCCTCGCGCTCCGCAGCCTCGTCGCGGACCGCCGCGGCCGCCTCCATCAGAGCCGCCCCGGAGATCTGCGCGCCGGAGATCTGCGGGCCCGACATCTGCATGCCTGCGATCTGCGCGGCGACCGAGACATGGCCGAACGAAGGGATCCCCTCGGCGAAACCGTCGGCCGCCGCAACCGTCGCCTGGCCCGAGGCAGCGCCCCGTTCCAGCTCCTTTTGGACATCGATCATATCAAGTGCCTGCGTTCCGCCAGAACGCCCGCGTCTCGGCGTCGTCCGCGTCCCGCC
>JBCBYE010000039.1:0-13722 GCA_039816075.1 Pseudomonadota bacterium
AGAAGGGCTCTGCAATCTCTGCCATTCGGGGATCGAAGGCGGCATAGGCGTCGTTGACAATCTGGCGCGCCTCGTCCCAGCCCACCAGCTTGTCGTCATCATCGGGCAGGGGGGCGTTGCGGTCCCAGAACTCCAGCGTCTCCAGCCCCAGGCGCTTGGCCTTCATGGCGTAGTAGCGGTGCGAGAGGCGCGGATAGGCCTGCACCACCGCGTCGCGCAGGGCCTGCACGACCTCCGGCTCCACATGGTTCGACAGGTGCCGGCCGTGCTGCGCCGTGGGCATCTTGCGCCAGCGGCCCTCGATCTCGTGCTCCTTCACCAGCGTGTTCATGATGCGCGAGAACAGCGGCAGGTTGGCCTGGAACACCGTGGTCAGCGCCTGGGCCGCCCGCTCCCGCTTGCCGCGGTCGGGGTCCGACAGCATCGTCAGCGTCGGCTCCAGGCTCAGCGGCCCGTCCTCGCCTTCGACGTCGAACGTCAGGCGCGCCATGGTCTCGTCGAACAGCCGGTTCCACGCGCTGGCCCCGACCACCGACTGATCGTGCAGAAAGGTCTCCAGCTCCTGGCTCAGCTGATGCGGCTTGAACGCGCGCAGCCGGTCGAGCCAGGGGCGATACCGGCGCAGCGCCTCGGACTCCGCCAGCTTCGCCTCCAGCGCCGCATCCTCCAGCGTGTTCAGCTCCAACGTGAAGAACACCGTGGGGGCGGTCAGGTCCGTCACCCGGGTCTGCATGTCGCCCAGGAACTTGGCGCGGCCGGCATCGACGGTGTCCTGGTAGTGGCGCAGCCCGGCATAGGACATCACGCGGCCCAGGCGCTGCTGCAGCCCTTCATATCGCGCGACCGCCTCGGCCAGCGCGTCGCCGCTCAGCCCGGCGAGCTTGCCCTCATAGGCCTCGGCCATCGCCTTCGCCTCGGCCTCCGCCGCCGTCAGATCCTCGGCCAGCGCCGGCGCGTCCTCGGCGGCGTAAAGGTCGTCGAGGTTCCAGACCGGCAGATCGCCCAGCGGCGCGGCGCCGCCGGCATCGGTCGCGGCGTCGCGCGGCAGGGGCGTTCGGGCGGGGCCATGGGGCAGAGGCATGGGCAGGTCCTTTCGTGGGCGTGTCGGGGGGGAGGACCGGGCGCCCTTGCGGCGCGCCGACGCCCCCGCGCGGGGCGCCCGGGGTCCGTCCCCGGGGTCAGAGATCGAGCGTGTCCGGCGCGTCCGTCTCCGGGTCCGGCCGGGGGTCGGCCGGCGTTTCGCGCCGCCGCGGGATGAGGATGTCGCCGTTCTCGAGCACGCGCGGCGCCTCATAGGCGGTCACGTCGTCGAGCAGCGAGAGCATGCTTTGCAGCATCGGGCCGACTCGCTCCAGCGCCTCTTCGAGCGCCTGGCGCGCGGCATCGGAGAAGTCCTGAGCCTCGCCCCCGGGCGCAGGCGCATCGTCCTGCGCCCGCGTCTGGGCGGCGGCGAGCAGAAGAGCGGGCGCCAGCAGCGCGGCGGCGATGGGTCTGCGGATCATGCAGGCGAACATGGGGCGCCGCCGCCCCCTCGCCAAGGGCGCCGTCGCCCCCTCGCCGAGGGCGCCGCCGTTTTCGCAGGCGGCGGGCGAAGGGGCGGTGTCGCCTGGACCGCGTTTTCAGCGGTCGCCGCGACGCGACAGCCGTGGTCCGGAGGCGCGGATGTCCCGGGGAGGGCGGGAGACCGGAGCGAAGCCTGCCATGACGCGGGCGCCCGGGCCTTGGTCGTTGCACGGCGCAGGTCAGGCGCGCGTCGCCCGCGATCGGAGGTCCCATGGCGGCGGAGAAGAGCCGCGGCGTCGAACGTTCGCGGTCCGTCCCGGTTGGACCTCACGCCTCGCTCCCGTCGCAGACGCGCGCGCTCCAATCCGGCAAAACTCACGCGGCCGCGGCGGGTTTTCCTCGTCTTTCGGTGCGTGCAGGGGACATTGACGAGACGATAGCGGCCCGATGCGCGCAGCGAACCCCCGCCGAACGCCCGGGCCCGCCTGTTTCGTCGGGCCGCAGCGTGCCTGTCGCCGGGGACCGGCGGGTCATGATCGCACTTTGGGCAGGACGCGCTGCGCAATGCAGCCGACCCTCCCAGGGGCGCCGCCCCGCATCTCACAAGCCGCTGGCCGCGCCCGGGCAGGACGCCGGAGCGCCGGGGCGCCTCGCCGCGCCGGCCGCTCCGAATACCCCGCCACGGTCGGCTCCGCGTCGTCGGCGGCGCGCCGCCGCAGGTCGCTCGACCCAGTCGCGCCCGTCTCCCCCGACGCCGCGCCGCAGGCCCCGCAAAAGGCAAACGCCCCGCGCCAGGGGCGCGGGGCGTTCGAAGGTCTTGCCGTTCGGCGGCCCGCAGGCCGCCGAAGCGCGATCAGTTGGAGATCGCGATGGTGGCGCGACGGTTGCGCGGCTCGCGCACGTTGTTGCCCGTCTCGACGGCCAGGTCGTTCTCCGACCGGCCCGACTTGTCGACCCCGGCGATGGCGACGCCCATTTCCGCGGCGCGGGCCAGGATGGCCGCTTCGACGGAGTTGGCGCGACGCTCGGACAGACGCTGGTTGTAGGCGACCGAGCCGACGGTGTCGGTGTGGCCCACGATCGAGATCAGCGGGTTGGCGACGCCCTTCAGGCTCTCCACCACGTTGTCGATCACGGACATGGCGGCCGAGCTGAGCTGCGACTGGTTGAAGCCGAAGAACACGGCCAGGTCGCCCGACGCGCCGCGGCAGGCGGCCAGGGCCTCGTCCAGCATCGACTTGGCGTCTTCGGCCGAGATGCAGGCGAAGGCGCCTTCGGCAAGGCTCTCCAGGTACTGATCCCACATCGCCTGGGCCTTGGCGCAGGCGGCGGGACGCGCCGAGGCGTTGGCGGTGATGATCGACACCGCCTCGTCCATGCCGTCTGCCGAAACGCCCAGGTCGGACGGGGACCAGGGCCCGACGCCGCCGGCGGCCGCGGCCTGCGACTTGGCGATGTACGCCGTCGAGTCCATCCAGTTCACGTCGGTCCGCGCCGACCGGACCGCCAGAGCCTGATACTCGCGCGCCAGGGCGGAGTTGAAGTCGCCGCCGTCCAGCGACGCGCCGAGATATCTTTCGGCGCTGAAGGTGCCGCCCAGGTTCGCGCCCGGCAGGCTGGAACAGCCCGCCACGGCGAGCGCGGCGCCGGCCATGGCGATGCGGGAAATGATGCTCATCCCTCGTCTCCGTCTCTCTCGTGCGCCCGGCGGTTCGCCGCCTCCGGGCATGAACGTTGTGCAGCGGATGCCTGCAGAGTCGCCGGCTTTCCTGACGTTCAACTCGCATGATCGGCGTCTTGGTTCAACACCGTGTGCCGGGCCGGGGCGGGGCGCGGCGGCGGTTTCGGTCCCGAGTCACGAATTAACAACACCTTTGGAACTTCGCGGTACCTCCGACTTGTCCGGCGCCGGCGCAGGCCCGGACGCGGGATGAAAGGGGGCGCGGATGGACCGGATGAGCGACGACGACGCGATGCGCGACGGCGAAAAGGCGCGGAACTGCCGCAACGGCTTTCTGCGGCCGGACGGCCATGTGAGGCCGCTGGAGGAAGTGGAGCGGGAGGCCATCGGCCTGGCGATTCGCCGCTACGAGGGCAACCTGTCGGAGGCGGCCAGACGCCTGGGCATCGGCCGCTCCACGCTTTACCGGCGCCTGGGCGAGCAGGACCGCGGCGTCGGCTGAGCCGGCGCGCCGCGCGGACCTGTCCGGTCCGCAGGGGTCGCCGGCCGGCGTCGGCGGCGGTGTTCGGCCGAGCGCGGCGGCGCAGGGATCGGTCGGCGGATCGCGCACATGTACCACGGCGAGCGGTCCGCCGCCGGACGTCGCCTCGCCGCCGCATCGAACGGCCCGTCGCGGCGATCCTCGCGGCGCCGCCGCGATCGCCGCACCATGCGGGACACGCGGGCGCCCGGCCGCCTCGACCGCATGGGCGTGCCGGCGGCGTCCGCGCGCTCGACGCCGCCGCTCTGCGGCTTAGAGCCCGCGCGCCGCATGGCCGTCGGCTTCCGCGTCGAGGTCATGGCTTCGCAGACGCGCTCCGCCTCTCCCACCGAAGCTCCGGGTCACCCCCGGTGCAGGCCGCCATCTCCGCAGATCGGCGCCCCGCCGTCGCGGGCCGCGCCCCCGGACGCCGGAGCCGGCTCGGCGGCCACCCCTGCCTCGCCCGCCGGCCGCGCCTGAAGCCGCAAGCGGCGGCGCCCCAAGGCGCCGCCGCGGACCCTCCGGCGACCCGGCGGCGCGCGCCGCCCGCGTCGTCACATGTTGGGGTAGGTCGGGCCTTCGCCGCCCTGCGGGACGCGCCAGGTGATGTTCTGGCTGGGATCCTTGATGTCGCAGGTTTTGCAGTGCACGCAGTTCTGCCCGTTGATGACGAAGCGCGGGCCCGCATCGTCCTCGACCACCTCGTAGACGCCGGCCGGGCAGTAGCGCTGCGCCGGCTCCGCGTATTTCTTGAGGTTCCAGGCGATGGGAACGGCCGGATCCTCCAGATGCAGGTGCGTCGGCTGGTCCTCGGCGTGGTTGGTGCCGGAGAAGCTGACATTGGTCAGCCGGTCGAAGCTGAGCACGCCGTCCGGCTTCGGATAGGCGATCTCCGGGAAGCGGTTGGCCCGCCCCGTCGCCTCGGCGTCGGTCTTGCCATGGCCCAGCGTCCCGAACAGCGACTTGCCGGTCAGCGACAGCGTCCACATGTCCAGCGCGCCCAGGGCCACGCCCCCGACGAGGCCGTAGCGCGACCACAGCGGCTTGACGTTGCGCACCGGCTTGAGGTCGTCGGCGATGGGCCCCTCGCGCACGTCCGCCTCGTAGGCGGTCAGCTCGTCGCCGGATCGACCGGCCTGAATGGCCTCGAACGCCGCCTCCGCGGCCGCCTTGCCGGACAGCATCGCGTTATGGTTGCCCTTGATGCGCGGCACGTTGACCATGCCGGCCGAGCAGCCCAGCAACGCGCCGCCGGGGAAGACCAGCTTCGGCATCGACTGCCAGCCGCCTTCGGAGATCGCCCGCGCGCCGTAGGCGACGCGCTTGCCGCCCTCCAGCACCTTCGCGATCTCCGCATGATGCTTGAAGCGCTGGAATTCCATGTAGGGGAACAGATGCGGGTTCTCGTAGTTCAGGTGAACGACGAAGCCCACATAGACCTGATTGTTCTCCAGGTGATACATGAAGGAGCCGCCGCCGGCATTGCCGCCCAGGGGCCAGCCCATGGTGTGGGTGACCTGGCCGAGCTTGTGGTTCTCCGGCTTGACCTCCCAGATCTCCTTCATGCCGAGGCCGTATTTCTGCGGCTCCACGCCCGCGTCGAGGCCGTGCCTGGCGATGGCCATCTTTGACAGCGACCCGCGCACGCCCTCCGCCAGCAGAACGTATTTGCCGTTCAGGATCATGCCCGGCTCGTAGCCCGGGCCCGGCTCGCCGTCCTGGGTCAGGCCGAACTCGCCGGCGACCACGCCCGTCAGCTCGCCGTTTTCGCCGTAGACCAGTTCGGAACAGGACATGCCGGGGAAGATCTCCACGCCCAGCTCTTCGGCCTGCTCGGCCATCCAGCGGCAGACATTGGCCATGGAGACGATGTAGTTGCCGTGATTGCTCATCAGCGACGGCATGGGCCAGTTGGGCAGCCGCACCTCGCCCTCGGCGCCCAGGACCAGAAAGCGGTCCTCGGTCACCTCGGTGGTCACCGGGGCGCCGCGCTCCTTCCAGTCGGGAATCAGCGCGTCGAGGCCGCAGGGGTCCAGGACCGCGCCCGAAAGGATATGCGCGCCGACCTCCGCGCCCTTCTCCAGCACCACGACGTTCATGTCGTCGCCGCCGAGCTGCTTGAGCCGGATCGCCGCCGAGAGGCCGGCCGGGCCGGCGCCGACGATGACGACGTCGTAGTCGACGGATTCGCGTTCAACGGTCATGGGCGGGGGGCCTCCAGCTCGCGGGGACGCGGCATGCGCGCGTCTCTGTTCCAAAGTCGCATAGGGGCCTACCGACGCCCCCGGCGCCCGTCAACCGAACCGGGCGGGGCGCTTCGCCGCGGTTCCCGTTTCGTCCCCTCGCGCCGGGGGCGGCGGGCGCGCTAGGTTAGGGCCATGACGGACCTCTCCTCCCCCGACGCGCCGCGCGAGGCGCTGCTGGCCGCCCTCGCCTGGCAGGTGGAGATGGGCGTGGACGAGGTCGTCTGCGAGGCGCCGCAGGACCGCTTCGCCGAACACGCCGCCGCCCTCGCCGAGCAGGAGGCCAAGCGCGCCGCGCAGGCCGAGGCGCAGGCGCCGGGCCCCGCCGCCGCCCAACCCGCCGCCCGCTCCGCCGCGCAACCCGGCGCCGCCCCCGCCCGCGCCGCCGCGCCGGACGAGCCGCGGACGGAGGCCGCCCGCCTCTCCGCCGCCGCGATGGATCTCCCCGCGCTCGAGGCCGCTGTTCGCGCCTTCGACCGCTGCCCCCTCAAGCAGGGCGCCCGCAACACCGTCTTCGCGGACGGGACGCCCGGCGCGCCCCTGATGATCGTGGGCGAGGCGCCGGGCCGCGACGAGGACCGCGAGGGCAAGCCCTTCGTCGGCCGCGCCGGGCAGATGCTGGACGCCATGCTCGCCGGCATCGGCCGGACCCGCGCGGCCGAGGATCCGGGCCGGGCGGTCTACATCACCAACCTCGTCTATTGGCGCCCGGTGCAGAACCGCACGCCCTCCGACGACGAAACCGCCATGCTGCTGCCCTTCCTTGAGCGGCATATCGAGCTGGCCCGCCCCCGCGCGGTTCTCCTGGCCGGCGGGGTCGGGGCCAAGGCGCTTCTGCGCACCTCCACCGGCATCCTGCGCCTGCGCGGCAAGTGGCGGCGCTGGAACGGCGTGCCGGTGCTGCCGACGCTGCATCCCGCCTACCTGCTGCGCCAGGGCGAGAAGAAGCGCGAGGCCTGGCGCGATCTGCTGTCGCTCGCCGCGTTTCTGGACGGCGAGGACGTGACGTTCGAGGACGCCCCCGCATGAGACGCCTGCGCAAGAGTCCCTTATGAACAAGATCGACGAGGCCCGCCCGTTTCTGCCCCTGCGCATCGCGGTGCTGACCGTCTCCGACACGCGCACGCCCGCCGACGACCGCTCCGGCGACACGCTGGCGGAGCGGATCGAGGGCGCCGGCCACGCGGTCGCCGCCCGCGCCATCGTGCGGGACGACCGCGCGGCCATCGCCGACCGGCTGCGCGGCTGGATCGCGGACGAGGGCGTCGACGCGGTGCTCAGCACCGGCGGCACCGGCCTGACCGGCCGCGACGTGACGGTGGAGGCGCATCGCGACGTCTACGAGAAGGAGGTGGAGGCGTTCTCCACCGTCTTCACGATCGTCTCCATGCAGAAGATCGGGACCTCCGCCGTGCAGTCGCGCGCCTGCGGGGGCGTGGCGGGGGGCACCTGGCTCTTCGCGCTGCCCGGCTCCCCCTCCGCCTGCCGCGACGCCTGGGACGAGATCCTGGTCAAGCAGTTCGACTACCGCCACCGACCCTGCAACTTCGTCGAGATCACGCCCCGGCTCGACGAGCATCTGAGGCGCAAATGACCGATCCCGACGCTGCCGCGGGCCCCGCCGCCGCGGGCGCCAAGCCCGACCCGGACCCCGACGAGGCCTTCGCCGACTATGGCTGGGACGCGCCGGGCACGCCCGCCGGCGCCCTCGTCTTCGGCGTGGACGGCGAGGGCCGCGTGCTCATGCAGCTGCGCGACGACCGGCCGGACGTGACCCATGGCGGCGTCTTTTCGCCGTTCGGCGGCGGGGTGGAGGCGGGCGAGACCCTGCGCCAGGCCGCAGTGCGCGAGATGATCGAGGAGACGGGCCTGGGCCTGCCCGCCGAACGGCTGACGCCCTTCGCCCGCATCGTGTCCGACACCGCGTCCCGCACGCGCCTCTATCACTATGTCTGCCGCCTGGCCGTGCCGCCCGAGGCCGTCAAGGTGCAGGAGGGGGCCGGCTTCGGCTTTCTGACCCCCGCGCAGCTGCGCAGCTTTCCCATGGCGAGCCCGGTGCAGCGCATGGTGCTCGATCTCGCCGATCAGGTGGAGCGGGGCGAGACGCCCTGAGCCGGCGCCGCGCGCGGTCGGGGCCTGCGCGCCCGTCGGGGCGCCGGCCGCGCGTCCGATCAGGCGGCGACGAGCCCGCGGGCCAGGCTCTCGAACACGCCGCGTCCGCCGGTTCCGCCATGCAGCGGGTCGACGGCGCGCTCCGGATGGGGCATCAGGCCCAGCACGCGCCTGTTCTCCGACAGAATGCCCGCCACGTCGTCCAGCGCCCCGTTCGGGGCGCCGTCCGCATAGCGGAACGCGATCCGGTCCGCGCCCGTCAGCCGCGCCAGCGTTTCGACATCCGCCCGCCAGGCGCCCTCGTGATGGGCGATGGGCATCTCCGTCTCAGCCCCCGCGCCATAGGCGGCGGTGTAGGGGCTGTCGGCCGTCTCCACCCGCAGCGCCACGCGCTTGCACAGGAACTTCAGCCCCGCATTGCGCATCAGCGCCCCGGGCAGCAGCCCGCTCTCGGTCAGCACCTGGAACCCGTTGCACACGCCCAGCACATGCCCGCCGCCGGCGGCGAAGCCGCGCACCGCCTCCATCACCGGAGAGCGGGAGGCGATCGCCCCGCAGCGCAGATAATCGCCGAAGGAAAAGCCCCCCGGCACCGCCACCAGGTCGAGGCCCGCAGGCAGCGCGGTCTCCTTGTGCCAGACCATCGCCGGGTCGCGCCCGAAGGCGCCGCGCAGCGCCACCGCCATGTCCCGGTCGCAGTTGGAGCCCGGAAAGACCACCACCGCGGCGCTCAGGCTCATGCCAGCTCCACCTTCCAGCTTTCGATCACGGGGTTGGCGAGCAGCGCCTCGCACATCTTCTCGACCTCGGCGCGGGCGGCGGCCTCGTCCGTCTCCGCCAGCTCCAGCTCGATCAGCTTGCCCTGCCGCACGCCCTCGACGCCCTGAAACCCGAGCGTGCCCAGCGCATGGCGGATCGCCTCGCCCTGCGGGTCGAGCACGCCGGCCTTCAGCGTCACATGCACCCGGGCGCGCATCAGTGCACCAGCTTGGGGCCCGCGCCCGCGGCGCGGGCGCCGTTGCGGGGCATGATCCCCAGCCGGTTCGCCACCTCGGTATAGGCGTCCGCCAGGTCTCCCAGGTCGCGGCGGAAGACGTCCTTGTCCAGCTTCTCGCCCGACTTCGCGTCCCACAGGCGGCAGCTGTCGGGGCTGATCTCGTCGGCCACGATGACGCGTTGGAAATCGCCCTCGTAGACGCGGCCGCACTCGATCTTGAAGTCCACCAGGCGGATGCCGACGCCCATCATCATGCCGCTGAGGAAATCGTTGACCCGCAGCGCCAGGCTGATGATGTCGTCCACGTCCTGCTGGCTGGCCCAGTTGAAGGCGGCGATATGCTCCTCGGTGACCATGGGGTCGTGAAGCTTGTCGTCCTTGTAGTAGAATTCGATGATCGGCCGCGGCAGCTGCGTGCCCTCGTCGATCCCCAGCCGCTTGGACATCGAGCCGGCGGCGACGTTGCGCACGACCACCTCCAGCGGGATGATCTCGCAGGCGCGGATCAGCTGCTCGCGCATGTTCAGGCGACGGATGAAATGCGTCGGCACGCCGATGCTGTTCAGCCCGTTCATCACATGTTCCGAGATGCGGTTGTTCAGAACGCCCTTGCCGTCCACGACCTCTTTCTTCTGAGCGTCGAAGGCGGTGGCGTCGTCCTTGAAGTACTGGATCAGCGTGCCGGGCTCGGGACCCTCGTAGAGGATCTTCGCCTTGCCTTCGTAGACCAGTCTGCGACGCGCCATGATGTCCTCGGGAAAAACAGGAAAGAGGCGCGCGGACCCGGGGATCCGCGCGCTGCGTGCGCCGGGTAGCCCATCGCGCCGCGCGCCGCAAGGCGCGACGGGGCCGAACGCGCCGCAAGGCGGGACGTTCGGCCGGCCGACGGCCGGTCTAGGCGCAGCCCGCCATAATCGTTACATGAGACGCGGCGGCGGGGGCTGCGCCGCCGACGGATTCCCCCGGAGGACGACATGACGAGCTTCGAAGAACGCGAACAGGCCTTCGAGAAGAAGTACGCCCACGACGCGGAGATGCAGTTCAAGGCCGAGGCGCGGCGCGACAAGCTGCTCGGCCTTTGGGCCGCCGACCTGATGGGGATGACCGGCGAGGCGGCCGAGGACTACGCCAAGTCCGTCGTCATCGCCGACCTGGAGGAGGCCGGCGACGAGGACGTCTACCGCAAGGTCTCCGCCGACATGGAGGCCAAGGGCGTCTCCACCGACGGTCTGCGCGCCAAGATGGCCGAACTGCTGATCGAGGCCAAAAGCCAGGTCATGAACGAAGCCGGCTGACCCCGACCGGCGCGCTCGATTTCGGGCGCGCCGTTCCCGCGCTCCGGCGCGCCTCTTCCGCGGAGCGCCGAGATGGCCAGCATTCTCTTCGCCACCACGCAGAGTCTCGGGTCCTACGACCTGATCACGCGGCAGACGACCTATTTCGGACCGGTCAACACCTCGGACGACCCCGGCGGGCAGATCACCGATGTCGCCGGCCTCGCCGACGGGCGCGTCTTCTTCTCCACCGCCGCGCGGCTCTATGAATTCGATCCGGGGACCGGCCTGACCACCCAGCTGGGCGAGCATGGCCGCGGCGGCGCCCTCGTGGCGCTGGGGCGCAGCGAGGGCGGCGGCCTGCTGGCCGGCCTCAACGGCGACAACGAGCTGGTGGAGCTGGACCCGACCTTCGATCCGACGACCGACCAGACCTTCATCCGCTTCATGCCGAGCTTCTTCGCCGGCGACGTGGAGGCGGAGAGCGGCTTCTTCCTCGTCGCGCCCACCAGCTTCGACAACCGCGAGATCTCGATCTTCGACGACGTCGGCTCCAACGCCCTGCTGACGCGCGACACCGAAGACGAGGTGATCGTGGGCCTCGCCGAGATCGGCGGACTGAACACCATCGGCGTGGGCGATGACGGCCAGGTCTTTTCGCTGAGCGCCCTGGCGGTTCAGCTCGACCCGATCGGCCTCATCGGCGGTCTGAACGGAGAGCCGCTGGTCGGCGCGGGCTATGTCGGCGAGGCGAACAACGACCGCTTCGACGTCCCGGCGGGATCGGGCGAGTTCGCCCTGGGCGCCGGCGACGACACCGTCACGGGCAGCGATGAGGCCGACCAGATCTTCGGCGGCGACGGCGTCGACTTCATCTTCGCCGAGGGCGCGGCCGATCTCGTCGACGGCGGCGCCGGTTCGGACAGCATCGAGGGCGGCGCCGGCGCCGACCGCATCCTCGGGCAGAATGGCCGCGACACCATCCTGGGCGAGGGCGCGGGCGACGTGATCGAGGGCGGCCGCGGCGCCGACGTCCTCGCGGGCGGCGGCGGCCGCGACACGATCGAGGGCGGCGGCGCGGCCGATCAGATCTTCGGCGACAACGGGCGCGACGTGCTCGACGGCCAGGGCGGCGCCGACGTCGTCGACGGCGACGCCGGAAACGATCGGATCGACGGCGGCGGCGGCGATGACGAGCTCGACGGCGGCGCCGGGCGCGACATGGTGGAGGGCGGGCGCGGCCGCGACCTGCTGATCGGCGGCGCAGGCCGCGATCAGCTGCTGGGCGGCGGCGGCGCGGACGTTTTCTTCGTGCTTCCCGGCGCCGGCGTCGACGTCGTGCTGGACTACAAGGACGGGGTCGACCAGCTCGGCTTCAACGGGGTCCGGTTCAAGGACCTGATCGTCCGCCAGCGCGGCGACGACCTGCTGGTCCGCGCGCCGGGCGGAGAGGCGGCGCTGGTGCGCGACCTCGACGCCGATGACTTCACCTTCCGGGACGTGTCCCTGCTGACGTGATCCCCGGCGTCCCCCTCGGCGCGGGGGGACGCCGACGGGGCCGCCGGCCTTGCCGATGCGGCGCGCGACGGACAAGGATGCGCGCGAGATTTCGCCTCCGAGGGTTTCGCTTTCCGCCGCGTTCCGATCCTCTCCTGATCCGACGCGCCCCGCCGGGCGCCTTTGCCGCGGGAGCGCCGCATGGCCAGCATTCTCTTCGCCACGGCCCAGCGCCTCGGCGCCTACGACCTGATCTCGGGGCGGACGACCTATTTCGGCCCCGTGAACATCTCCGACAGCGCGGGGGGCGGGATCACCGATGTCGCCGGCCATGCCGACGGCCGCATCTTCTTCTCCACCGCCGACCGCCTTTACGAGTGCGACCCAGACACCGGCGTCACCACCCAGCTCGGCCCCCATGGCCGCGACGGAGACCTGATCGCGCTCGGCCGCACTCCGTTCGGCGACCTGATGGGCGGCTTCGTCGGCCCCAACGAAATGGTGGCGATGGACGCCGACGACCCGACCGGGAGCCAGACCGTCCAGGCGCCGGACGAGCGGTATCGCGGCGACCTCGACGCGGTCGGCGACCGCATCGTCATCGGCCCCGACGGCGTCCGCGACGATCTGCTGGTCTTCGCCAGCCCGAGCCCCGGGCCCGCGGACCTGTTCGCGGTGACGACGCCGGAGAGCTATTTCGGCCTCGCCCGCATCGGCGAGAACAACCTGATCGGCCTGTCCGGCGACGGCGTCTTCACCATGCAGGACGACGGCGCGGCGCAGACGCGGATCGGCGCGCTCGAGGGGCTGAACGGCGAGGCCGTCGTCGGGGCCGGCGTGCTGGGCGAACGCGTGCATGACAACATCACGTTGGGCGAGGCCGACGGCGCCGGCTTCGGCGAAGAGGGTGACGACACGATCACCGGGAACGAGGTCGGCGACAGCCTGTTCGGAGGCGCCGGCCACGATCTGATCCGGGGCCTCGGCGGCGCCGACGGGATCGAGGGCGACGCCGGGCGCGACGTCCTCTTCGGCGGCGCCGGCGGCGACACCGTCGGCGGCGGCAAGGGCGCCGACGACATCCAGGGCGGCGGCGGCGGCGACAGCCTGCTGGGCGGCGGCGGCGGCGACGAGATCGCCGGCGGCAAGAACGGCGACCGGCTCGAAGGGCAGGGCGGCGACGACGCGCTGAACGGCGACGGCGGCCAGGATCGGCTGTTCGGCGGCGGCGGCGGCAAGGACCGGCTCTTCGGCGGGACTGGGCGCGATCTGCTGATGGGCGAGGGCGGGCGCGACGTCCTCGAAGGGGGCGGCGGGCGCGACGTCTTCGCCTTTTCCGGCGGCGGCGTCGACGTGATCGAGGACTACAAGGACGGCCGCGACAAGCTCAGCTTCTTCGAAACCGGCTTCGACGCGCTGACCGTGCGCGAGAAGGGCGACGATCTGCTGGTGCTGCTGCGCAAGGGGAACGGCTTCCTCGTGCGCGACCTCGAGGCGGAGGATTTCACGGCGCGCGACCTCGACTCCCTCGCCTGACCGGCGCGCCGTCTCAGGTCAGCGCGATGAAGGTGACCACGCCCCACAGCGTCATGAAATAATGCGTCGACTGCGTGTCCTTCCAGGCCGCCCAGTAGTGAACCCATTGGCCACCCACCAGAAACGCGCCCCAGATCGCCGTGAACATCACCGTGCCCCAGCCCGCCACCAGGCGGGCGTAGGCGGGATCCGCCGCGCCGAAGACCGCCAGCGCCAGCGCCGCCGTGCCCCAAAGCAGCACGGCGACCGCCACGCATTCTGCGGCCACGATGACCGCGAAAAGCCCGCGATGCACCGCGTCCGAGGTGATGCGGTTGCCCTTGCACATCTCGTAGATCGCCGGCTGCTCTTCGCGGATG
>JBCBYE010000826.1:0-1754 GCA_039816075.1 Pseudomonadota bacterium
GCGCCGCTTGAAGTCCACCACGCGGTAGAGCCGCTTGGCCCCGCCGCCGCGCCGACGCGCGGTGATCCGTTCGGAGCTGTGGAAAGGCCGCCCGGAAAAGACCCTCGTGGAGGGTCTGACCAAGAAGGGCGGACGCAACAACACCGGACGGATCACCGCGCGTCGGCGCGGCGGCGGGGCCAAGCGGCTCTACCGCGTGGTGGACTTCAAGCGGCGCAAGTGGGACGTCGCGGCGGTGGTGGAGCGGATCGAATACGATCCCAACCGCACCGCCTTCATCGCGCTCCTCAAGTATGAGGACGGCGAGAAGGCCTACATCCTGGCGCCGCAGCGCCTGGCTGTGGGCGACAAGGTGGTCGCCGGCGCCAAGGTCGACGTGAAGCCCGGCAATTCGATGCCCTTCACCGGCATGCCCATCGGCTCGATCGTCCACAACATCGAGCTGAAGGCGGGCAAGGGCGGTCAGATCGCCCGGTCGGCCGGCACCTATGCGCAGTTCGTCGGCCGCGACGGCGGCTACGCGCAGATCCGCCTCAGCTCGGGCGAGCTGCGCATGGTGCGGCAGGAGTGCATGGCGACGGTGGGCGCGGTGTCGAACCCCGACCACCAGAACCAGAACCTCGGCAAGGCCGGCCGCATGCGTCACAAGGGCAAGCGCCCCGCGGTGCGCGGCGTCGCGATGAACCCGATCGATCACCCCCATGGCGGCGGCGAAGGCCGCACCTCGGGCGGCCGGACGCCGGTCACCCCCTGGGGCGTGGACACCAAGGGCAAGCGCACCCGCAAGAACAAAGGCACCCAGAAATACATCATCCGCTCGCGCCACGCGCGCAAAGGGCGCTGAGGAGGGCCTGAAAGATGCCTCGTTCCGTTTGGAAAGGCCCGTTCGTCGACTCTTACGTCCTCAAGAAGGCCGAAAAAGCGCACGCCTCGGGCCGCAACGACGTGATCAAGATCTGGTCGCGCCGTTCCACCATCCTTCCCCAGTTCGTGGGCCTCACCTTCGGGGTCTACAACGGGCAGAAGCACATCCCCGTGTCGGTCTCCGAAGACATGATCGGCCACAAGTTCGGCGAGTTCTCGCCGACCCGCACCTATTACGGCCACGCCGCCGACAAAAAAGCGAAGCGGAGGTAATCATGGGCAAGGATCCCAACCCCCGCCGCGTGGCGGACAACGAGGCGCTGGCGGTGAGCAAGATGCTCAAGACCTCGCCTCAGAAGCTGAACCTGGTCGCCGGCCTGATCCGCAAGAAGCCGGTCGGCAAGGCCATGGACGAGCTGCTGTTCTCGAAGAAGCGCATCGCAGCGGACGTCCTCAAGACGCTCAAGTCGGCCGTCGCCAACGCCGAGAACAACCACGGCCTGGACGTCGACGAGCTGGTCGTCGTCGAGGCCTGGGTGGGCAAGAGCCTGGTGCTCAAGCGCGGTCGCCCGCGTGCGCGCGGCCGGTTCGGGCGCATCCACAAGCCGTTCAGCCAGATCACGATCAAGGTGCGCCAGATCGAGGAGACCGCCTGATGGGCAACAAGGTGAACCCCATCGGTCTGCGCCTGCAGATCAACCGCACCTGGGACAGCCGCTGGTACGCCGGCGACAAGGAATACGGCGCGCTGCTGCACGAGGATCTGCGGATCCGCGAGTTCATCAAGGACACGTGCAAGAACGCCGGCATCTCCCGCGTCGTGATCGAGCGTCCGCACCGCAAGTGCCGCGTGACGATCCACACGGCGCGTCCGGGCGTGATCATCGGCA
>JBCBYE010000771.1:0-2018 GCA_039816075.1 Pseudomonadota bacterium
CGGCGCTGCTGTTCGGCAAGCGTCTGATCGAAGAGAACGATTTCGACGGCGCCCGGCGCGTCCTCGATCTGAGCGCCGACAGCGCCAACAACTGGAACGGCCCGCCGATCCACGACGCGCGGGCGGAGGTGCTGGCCGCCGGCCTCTCCATCAACGGGCTGGCCGTGCTGTGCCGCAGCTGCTCCGGGCGGCCGATCTCCTACGACCTGGAGGCGGCGTTCGAGACCCGGATCATCGGCGGGCCGGCCAGCTTCGTGGTGACGGCGGACGACGCGGCCTCGTTCTCGGCCGCGGTCCGGCGCAAGCTGCTGCTGGAGGTGTCGGGCCGCGTGCCGGAGCGGCGCTTCGCCCGGCTGCCGCCGCCGCGCCCCTCCGACAAGGGCGCGCCCCGCCGGGGCGTCGAACCTCGGCGGGACGCGACCGGTCTCGCGGGCGGGCCGAGCCCCGCGCGCGGCGCCAAGGGGCCGGAGACGCCCCTACGGTGACCGATCGGCATCGACCGCCCGGCATCGGCCAGGCTCCATCGACTGGGCGCCATCGACTTGGCTCCATCGACTTGGCCGCATCGAGCTCGCAGCGTTCGCGCGCCGGCATTGACGGCGACGCCGACGCCCCGGCACATTGCGGCGTCGTCCTCGTGCAACGCGACGACCGAAGAAAAGCCCATGGGGAGGCCGCCATGACCGCGCCGCTCGACCTCGACGCCCTCGCCGCGCGCGTGCCCGACGGCGCCTCCGTCGCCATCGCCAAGCCGCCGTTCGAGGCCATGGCGCTCGCCCGCGCCCTGATCGCCCGCGGCGCGCGCGATCTGGAGCTGGTCACCGTCCCCACCGGCTGCCTTTTCGCCGACGCGCTGATCGGCGCGGGCTGCGTGCGCGCGGTGCAGACCTCGGGCGTCAGCCTGGGCGAGTTCGGCCCGGCGCCCTTCTTCGCCCGGGCGGTGCGCGAGGGGCGCGTCGAGGTGATCGACGCCACCTGCCCCGCCGTCTACGCGGCGCTTCAGGCGGGCGAAAAGGGCGTGCCCTTCATGCCCATCCGCGGCGTCCTGGGCTCGGACCTTCTCTCGGTCCGTCCGGACTGGAAGACGATCCAGAACCCGTTCTCCGACGCCGAGGACCCGCTGGTCCTGCTGCCCGCCCTGCGCCCCGACGTGGCGGTGATGCACGGGGCGGAGGCGGATCGACACGGCAACCTTTGGGTCGGGGGCCAGCACCACCTCAAGACCATGGCCCATGCCGCGCATGCCACCTTCGCGACGGCCGAACGCATCGTCGACGGCGACCTGCGCGAGGATCCGCTCAAGGCCCCCAACCTGATCGGCGCGCCGTATCTGGAGGCGGTGGCGGAGGCGCCCGGCGGGGCCTGGCCGCAGGCGGCGCCGCCGCTCTACGACGTGGACGCCGCGGCGATGCGCGCCTATGCGGCCGCCGCCCGGGCCGCCGGCCGGGGCGAGGGCGAGACGGACTGGCTCGCGCTGCTGACCCCGCCCGCGGCGAGGGCGGCCGAATGATCGCGGCCGAGGCCAGGGCGGCCGGATGATCGCGGCCGAGGCCAGGGCGGCCGAATGATCGCGGCCGAGACGAGGGCGGCCGGATGATCGCGGCCGAGAAAAGGGCGGCCGAATGATCGCGGCCGACGCCCCCGCGCGCACCGAGGAGCTGCTGATCCACGTCATCGCCGGCCTGCTTCAGGGCAGCCGCCAGGTGGCCGTGGGCGCCCTCTCGCCCATCCCCGGCGCCGGCGCGCTGCTGCTGAGCGCGCGCACGGGCACGCGGGTCATGATCATCGGCTGCGATCTGCCGGAACATCGCTGCGATGGCGGGGTGGAGCTGTTCGATCTGGCCGCCACCGGCCGCATCGACGCCTTCTTCCTCTCCGGCGGTCAGATCGACGGGGGCGCCGACATCAACCTGACGGGCGTCGGCGCCTATCCTCGGATGGACGTGCGCTGGTCAGGCGCCTTCGGCAGCGCCTTCCTCTATTTCAACGTGCCCAAGGTGATCCTGTTCCGGGAGGAG
>JBCBYE010000125.1:0-8880 GCA_039816075.1 Pseudomonadota bacterium
GGCTTGCGGCGAGTCGCCGCCCGGCCTTCGACGCCAGGTCCGGCGGGGCCTCGAGGCCGAGCCGCGCTCCGCGCGGTCGCTGCGCGCCACGGGCGCTTGCGCGCCTTGACCCTTTCGCCCACTCGCCTTCGTGCCGACCGCGGCGCCCGGGGCTTCCTCGTCGCCGCCCTCGCTTTGTTCGAGGGTGGAGCGTCCGCGAGGCGACGGCGGCGAACGCTGAATAGGTCCGGACGAATTCGGCGCTCGGCCCGGAAAACGCGTCGTTCGTCCCGACGGGCGCCAGACGAATGCCGGACATCCGCCAGACCGAAGCGGGCGTTTTGCCGGACGCGCGCCCGACGACGCGCAGACGCAAGCCGGACGTTTGCAGGACGCCGCCGCAGACCCCGCTTGACGCCCTGGCGGCGCCGGAGGTTCATGCGGTCGCGATGACCCGCATCCGCCTCCGCACCGCCGAACCCGCCGACCTGCCGGTCCTCCGCCAGGTCATGGACCGCGCCATCGCGCAGCTCATGACCGATGTGCTCTCCCCGGCCCAGATCGCCGCCAGCGCGGAGATCATGGGCCTCGACGTGCAGCTGATCGAAGACGGGACCTACATCGTCGCCGAACTGGACGGGGCCGTCGCCGCCTGCGGCGGCTGGTCCCGCCGCGCCACCACCCACGGAGGCGACCACTCCGCCGGTCGCGACGCCCGCCTGCTCGATCCCGCGACCGAGCCGGCCCGGGTGCGCGCCATGTATGCCGACCCCGCCTTCGCCCGCCGCGGCGCCGGCCGCGCCATCCTGGCCGAGGCGGAGCGCCGCGCCGCCGCCGAAGGCTTCCGCCTCGGCACGCTGGTCGCCACCCTGGCGGGCGAGCCGCTCTACCGCGCCGCCGGCTGGCGGGAGACGGCGCGGTGGGAGGCGCGGACCTCCTCGGTCCCCGTCCCCGTGCTCACCATGGAAAAGAGCCTCTTGTCAGAGGTTTAAGCCGGCTGCAGCCAGCGCGAATGCACCCAGCCGGTATCCCGTTCCACGCCTTCGACCACTTCGGCGACCATCCACCAGGTTCCCGGCTGCTCGACCACCGCGACCTCGGTCCCGTCGTCCAGCAGCTTGATGATGCCGTTCTCCGTCCCCGGCCCGTCGCGCAGATTCAGGCCGCTGGCGGAGCGGACCTGCCAGCGCGGCTCGTCCTCCGGCCCTGCGGCGTCGCCGTCGTCGGCGCGGCCGAAGACCAGGCTGCGGAAGCGTTCCATGTCCCAGGCGGGACCCGGGTCGGACTTGCGGCCCGGCGAAATGTCGTCGTGGCCGATGATGTCCGCCGGGCGCAGGCCGTAGGCCTCGCAGATGGCGCGGGCGGCGTCGGCGCAGGCGCGCACCTGCGCCTCGGGGTAGATCTCCCATCCCCGGATCACGTCCGGCGCGTTCTTGTGGGCCGCGGCCACCACCAGGTCGTCGTCCACCGCGCCGCCGGTCCAGGTCTTCCAACCCCCTGAACCGCCGGACAGTTTCCCCCAATTGGCCAGCTCGATCCCCACCGAGTGGCCGTTCAGCCCAAGGATCCCCTTCCAGCGGCTGGTCCCCGCATGCCAGAGCTTTTCGTCGAACCGCCCCAGCTGCGTGACGTCGCCGTCGCGGCCGATCACCAGATGGGCCGAGGCGCGCGCCGCCTTGGAGGTCAGGTGGCGGATGGAGCCCGAGGCCGCACCGGCCGCGGTATAGTGGATCACCAAGTATTTGGGCGCTCCGCCGACCAGCTTGCCACTGCGGTTCGGCGTCTGCTTGAGCGGCACGGCCGACCCGTCCCCCCCGATCAGGCGATGATTGCGGACCTTCATGACGCGTCCCTCCCTGACGATGTCCCGGCGTTCTGCCGTTGCGGCACGCTAGCATGCCGCCGCGTGAGCGCAGCGCGAAAGCGGCTTGGCCCGGCGGCGAACATTCCGCTAACATCGGACGCATGACCCTGGCGACTCCCCTTGATCCGCACGCCCATGCCCTGACCCTCGCCGGCGAGGGGCTGGAGGCGCGGCGCACCGGCGCGCTGTGGTGGCCGTCGCGGCGCTGGCTGATCGTCTCCGACCTGCATCTGGGCAAGTCGGAGCGAATCGCCCGGCGCGGCGGAACCCTGCTGCCGCCCTACGAAACCGCCGAAACGTTGGGTCGCCTCGCCGACGAGGCGGCGGCGCTGCGGCCCGAGGCGGTGATCTGCCTGGGCGACAGCTTCGACGATCTGGATGCCGAAGCCGGGCTGCCGCCCGAAGAGGCGGAGCGCATCGCCGCGCTTGCCGCCGGTCGCCGCTGGATCTGGATCGCCGGCAATCACGATCCCGGCCCGCTGAGTCTGCCGGGGGAGCATCGGTCGGACCTGCGCGAGGGCGCGCTGGTGTTCCGGCACGAGGCGCTGGCGGACGGGCGGCCCGAGGCGGAGGCGGGGATCGCCGAGATCTCCGGCCATTTCCACCCCAAGGCGCGGGTGGTCGCCGGCGGGCGGCGCATTGCGCGGCCCTGCTTCGTGGCGACGGCGCAGCGGCTGATCCTGCCGGCCTTCGGGGCCTATACCGGCGGTCTGGATGCGCGCGCGCCGGCGCTGGAGCGGCTGGCGCCCGAGGGGCTGGCGCTGCTGACCGGACGGCGCGTGCTGGCGCTGCCGCTGGCCTCGCTGTGAGCTTCGAGATCCGCGATACGGAGTGGGAGGCGCGCTGCCGCGACGCCTTCGCGGCGCAGGGCATGATGCGCACCCTGGGCGTGCAGATCGTGGAGGTCGCGCCGGGCCGCGTGACCCTGCGCGCGCCGATTCGGGCGGAGACCGCGCAGCACCATGGCTACGCCCATGCGGCGCTGGCCTTCGCGATGGGCGACACCGCGCAAGGCTTCGCGGCCGGCAGCCTGATGGCCCCGGGCATGGGCGTTCTGACGGTGGAGATGAAGATCAACCTGATCGCGCCGGCGAAGGGCCTGTTTCTGCTGGCCGAAGGGCGGGTGGAGCGGCCGGGGCGTCGCCTGACCGCGACATCCGCCGAGATCTTCGCCGAGGGCGCGGACGGCGCGCGGCGGCGCACGGCGATCCTGCTCGGCACGATGACGGGCGTCGAAGACGGCTGAGGCGGCGCCGTCCGCGGCGGTCGCTCCGCCGCGGCGCGCCGGGAGACCGTCGCCCCGGACCTGATCCGGGGCCGCCTGGGGCCGGGCCGGGCCGCGTCGAACGTCGCCGGGCGCGGCGCCCACGCGCCGCTCAGATGCCTGCCGCGCGGCGTCGCCTGAGAAAATCCGACAGGCGCGGCAGGCCCTCGCGCAGAACCTGGGGGTCGTTGGCGTAGCCGATGCGCAGGCTTCCCTCCATGCCCAGGGCCGAGCCGGGGGTCAGCAGCACGCCGGTCTCCTCCAGCAGGGCGACGCAAAGGGCGTGGGACGGCTCGGGCAGGTCGTAGTCCAGAAGGGCCGTGGTGCCGGAGCGGGGCTTGACCCAGTCCACGCCGGGCTCCGCCGCCACCCAGTCGGCGAGGAGGGCGAGGTTGCCGCGGGTGATGCGGCGCGTGCGCTCCAGGATCCGGTCCTTGGCCGACAGCGCCAGCGCGGCGAAGTGGTCGTCGATGCGGCCGACGGAGATGGTGTCGTAGTCTCGATGGTGGGAGATGCGTCGCAGCAGGTCCTGCGGCCCCGCGATCCAACCCAGGCGCAGGCCGGCGAGCGAGAACACCTTGGACATGCTCGCGGTGCTGATGCCGCGTTCGTAGAGATCGGCGAGGGAGGCGGTCATGCCGTCGCCGTGCTGGTCGGAGCCGCGATAGACCTCGTCGCACAGCACCCAGGCGCCGGCGCGGCGGGCGATCTCGGCGAGGCGGACCAACCCGTCGGCGTCGATCAGGGCGCCGGTGGGATTGTTGGGGTTGGTCAGCGCGATCAGACGCGTTTGGGACGTCGCGAGCGCGTCCAGCGCGTCGAGATCGGGCCGCCAGCCGTCTCGGGCCCGAAGCGGCAGGCGGTCCACCCGGGCGCCCAGGCTTTCGGGGATGGAGACGTGCTGCTGGTAGGTGGGCGTCACCGCGATCACGTGGTCGCCGGGGCCGACCAACGTCTTGTGGACCAGCATGTTGGCCCCGATCGTGCCATGCGCCGCCAGGATGTTCTCGCGCGTCTGGGCGGCGTAGAGGCCGGCGATCGCATCGCGCAGGGCGTCGGATCCCTCGATGGCGCCGTAGGTCATCTTGAGGGGCAGCAGCTCGGCCAGATCCGCGTCGTTCTTGCCCGCCAGCTGCAGCAGCTGGTCGAGCGTCAGGCTCTGCACGCAGGTCTCGGCGAGGTTCCAGCGGCAACGCGTCTCCCACGCGTTCATCCACATCTCGACGCCGAACGGCTCAATCTTCATGGGCGGGCTCCGACAGGGGCGGCGGCGTCCTCCGCGTCCACCGGCCTGCGGCCGGCTGCGGAAGGGACGCGCCGGCGGCGCGTCCCGGCGGCCGACGAGATCAGACGGTCAGCCCCTCGGGCGGGGCGAGGCCGTGCTGGCGGCTGGCGGCGGTGGCGGCGTTGGCCAGCAGGCAGGCTATGGTCATGGGGCCGACGCCGCCGGGCACCGGCGTGATGGCGCCTGCGACCTCGGCCGCGGCGTCGAAGTCCACGTCGCCCACGAGGCGGGTCTTGCCCTCGCCCCGCTCCGGCGCGGGCACGCGGTTGATGCCCACGTCGATGACCGTGGCGCCGGGCTTGATCCACTCGCCGGGGATCATGCGCGGCCGGCCCACGGCGGCGATCAGGATGTCGGCGCGGCGGCAGACCTCGGGCAGGTCGCGGGTGCGCGAATGGGCGACCGTGACGGTGCAGCTTTCCTTGAGCAGAAGCGCCGCCATGGGCTTGCCCACGATGTTGGAGCGGCCGACGACCACCGCGTTCATCCCCGACAGATCCCCATGCAGTTCGCGCAGCAGCAGCACGCAGCCCAGCGGCGTGCAGGGGACGGAGCCGGGCAGGCCGACGCTGAGCCGGCCGACGTTTTCGATATGGAACCCGTCCACGTCCTTGGCCGGCGCGATGGCGTCGATCACCGCCTCGGCGTTCACGTGGTCGGGCAGAGGCAGCTGCACCAGAATGCCGTGCACCTCCGGGTCCTCGTTGAGCCGATGCACCAGGGTCAGCAGCTCCGCCTCCGACGTCTCGACGGGCAGGCGATGCTCGAAGCTCTCCATGCCGGCCTCCAGCGTGCGGCGGCCCTTGTTGCGCACGTAGACCTCCGAGGCCGGATCCTCGCCGACCAGCACCACGGCGAGGCCTGGGGCCACGCCGCCCTCGCGCAGGCGCGCCACGTGGTCGGTGACGCGCGCCTGGATGCGGTCGGAAAAGGCCTTGCCGTCGATGAGCGTCGCGCGCGTCATTTGAAGTACACCCTATGGGACCAATCCACGCCGTCGGTGATGGTCAGGCTTTCGAAGTCCAGCAGTTGCAGAAGGTCGAAGAAGGTCGCGGTGGTGGACAGGTTCTGCTCCACGAAGAAGGGGGTGGAGCGAAGGTTGTAGGTCAGCTGCGCCAGCACCGCGCGGGCGCGGAAGAGGGTGCGGAAATAGCCGTCCTCCAGCCCGACCATGATCAGCCGACGCGAGGTTCCGCCCTTGGCGAAGAGCGCGAAGGGCGGCGATTCCGGCGCGTCGAGCTGGGCCCGGTTGATGAGCAGGACGAAGGCCTCGCGGGCATCCTTGGTCGGTTCCGGCCCGATCATGATGTTTCGGTCGAATTCCTCTTCGGAGGTGATCGGCGGGTAGTAGTAGCCCTCCTGCTTGTCGGCGAGCGCCGGCGCCCCCGCAAAGACCGCGGCGAGGACCGCGGCGAGGATGACGGGCGAGAGGCGGCGAAGGGCGCGGGCGAAGGTCATCGGCGGCTCCGGGCAGGGGGGCGTGTCGGGCGTGATCGTTCTCCGCCGAGACGAAATCCGCAAGGGCGGGGGTGAGGCGGCGGCGTTTCGAGGTTGGAGCCGAAGGGTCTCGGCCGCTCGTCGTTGCGTCGCGCGGCCAAGACCCTCTTCGCCGCGCAGCGTCTCGGTTCGTCGGGCCTGTCGCGCCCCGGCGCGGACCCCGCACGCCCGGGGCGGAGGCGCCGCGACGGTCCGCCGGCCACGCGACGGCCGGCGCCGTCGTCGCCCCGGGGCCGCGCCAGGGCCGGCGCCCTCAGAACAGCCCGTCGATGCGACCGGCCTCATCGAGGCCGATCGCCTCGGCCGCCGGAACCCGCGGCAGGCCCGGCATGGTCATGATCTCTCCGCAGATCGCCACGACGAAGCCGGCCCCGGCCGACAGGCGCACCTCTCGCACGGGGATCGAGTGGCCCGTGGGCGCGCCGCGCAGGTTGGGATCGGTCGAAAACGAGTACTGCGTCTTGGCCATGCAGACGGGCAGATGGCCGAAGCCCGCCTCCTCCCACGCCGCCAGCTGATCGCGGATCTTCTTGTCGGCGACGACCTCGTCGGCGCGGTAGATCTCCTTGGCGACGGTCTCGATCTTGGTCAGCAGCGAGGCGTCGTCGGAGTAGAGCGGCTTGAACGCCGCGGCGCCGCCCTCGATGATCTCCACGACCTTGGTCGCCAGCGCCTGCGTGCCGGCGGAGCCGTCGGCCCAATGCTTGCACAGGATCGCTTCGGCGCCCTTGGAGGCGACATAGGCCTGCACGGCGGCGACCTCGGCGTCCGTGTCGCCGGCGAAGTGGTTGATCGCGACCACCGCCGGCACGCCGAACTTGCCGAGGTTTTCCAGATGGCGGCCCAGATTGGCGCAGCCCTCTTGCACGGCGGCCACGTTCTCCGCCCCCAGATCGGCGCGGGCGACCCCACCGTTCATCTTCAGCGCGCGGATCGTGGCGACCAGCACCACAGCCTCGGGCGCGAGGCCGGCCTTGCGGCACTTGATGTCGAAGAATTTTTCGGCGCCGAGGTCCGCGCCGAAACCGGCCTCGGTGACCACGTAGTCGGCGAGCTTCAGCGCGGTCCGCGTGGCGATGACCGTGTTGCAGCCATGGGCGATGTTGGCGAAGGGGCCGCCATGGATGAAGGCGGGGTTGTTTTCCAGCGTCTGCACCAGGTTCGGCTGCAGCGCCTGCTGCAGCAGCACCGTCATGGCGCCGTCGGCCTTGATGTCGCGCGCGGTGATGGGGGAGCGGTCGCGGGTGTAGGCGACGATGATGTCGCCGAGGCGTTTCTGCAGATCGGCCGGATCCGCCGCCAGGCAGAGGATGGCCATGACCTCGGACGCGACGGTGATGTCGAAGCCCGCCTCGGCCGGAAAGCCGTTGGCGACGCCGCCGAGGCTGGTGGTGATCTGGCGCAGCGCCCGGTCGTTCATGTCCAGCACGCGCCGCCAGACGATGCGGCGCTGGTCGATGCCCAGCGCGTTGCCCCAGTAGATGTGGTTGTCGATCAGTGCGCTCAGCAGGTTGTGGGCGCTCGTGATGGCGTGGAAGTCGCCGGTGAAGTGGAGATTGATGTCCTCCATCGGCACGACCTGGGCCATGCCGCCGCCGGCCGCCCCGCCCTTCATGCCGAAGCAGGGGCCGAGCGAGGGCTCGCGCAGGCAGATCGCGGCCTTCTTGCCGATGGCGTTCAGCCCGTCGCCTAGGCCGACGGTGGTGGTGGTCTTGCCCTCGCCGGCCGGGGTCGGGTTGACCGCGGTCACCAGGATCAGCTTGCCGTCGGGCCGGTCCGCAAGCCCGGCGATGAAGCCGGCGTCGACCTTGGCCTTGTCGTGGCCGAAGGGCAGCAGCGCCTCGGACGGGATGTCGAGGCGGGCCCCGATCTCCTGAATCGGCTTCTTGCGCGCGTCGCGGGCGATTTCGATGTCGGATCTGAAGGCCATGGCTGCGTCCCCTCCCGGCGGATCTTCTTTTGCGTCTCTACGCCCGGCGGCGTCCGGGGCGCGGCGGGATTGCGACGCGGGGCGCGTCGTGTGCGACGGCATGCAGAGTCGCCGAGATGCCGATCGGAAACCGCCGAGGCGCATCGGCGACGCGACCGACAATTTTGCACATCGATCAGGAAGTCATGTTAACCTTTGCGGCTACATCGGAGGGGTGGGTCATGAACCGAAGCATTTGCGCCGCGGCATTCGTCGCGTGGACCGGGGCGAGCCTTGCGGGCCAGGCTCAGGCCGGGACGATCGAGTTCGACTCAAGCGTCGGCTCGATGTCGCTCATCAGCGGCACGTCGTCGTGCTTCGGCGGCGCGCCCAGCTTCACGGCCGAGCTGACCGAGTCCGGCATCATGCTTTTCACCTTCGATGGCGACATCGATATCGAGAATGACGTTCTGCGCTTCATCGGTTCGGCGCCGATCCGCGTGCTGACCGAGCACGACATGACCCTTACGAACGTCGTGATCGACGCGTCGGGCGAAAACGGACCCGGGGCCGGGGGCGGAACCGGCGGTTTCGGCGGCTTCGAAACGTCGCTGGTTGAGGGTCAGCCCGGCGGCCAGGGCGGCGAAGACAGCGGCGGCGATACCATCATCCAAGGCAACCTGGGCGAAGCGCCGAACGAACCGCTGGACGCGCCCGAAGAGGGTTTCGCAGGCGAGTCGGGCAGCGTGGGCGCAACGACCGGCCGCACGCAGAAGAAGGCGGCCGACTCCGCCTTTCTGGACAACGGCGGCGCCGGCGGAGCGGCGGATGAGACGCGAGACGGCGATCCGCCGCAGGGCGGCGCTGGCGGAGGATTCGGTTTCGACGGATCGGATGTTTTGCCTGAGGAGGGCGACATGGGCCGCGCCGGCGCCGATGGCGGCCAGGGCGAAGACGGCGGGGGCGGCGTGCGCGAGGCGTCGACGACCCGGCTGCATGGCGGCGGCGGAGGCGGCGGCGGGGGCGGCGGCGCCTCCGGCGCGCCCGGCGAAGGCGGCGGCGGGGGCGGGGGCGGCGCCCCC
>JBCBYE010000524.1:0-3585 GCA_039816075.1 Pseudomonadota bacterium
AGAACGGCGCGCGCACCGCCGCCTCCGCCGCGGCCGCCGCGCGGTCCAGCCGGCCGGGGCGCGTGGACGCCCGCTCCACGCCGTACCAGGGATCGCGCGCCGCCCAATCGGCCGGGCGGTCCGCCGCCCCCGCGGCGGCAGGCGGCGCCGCGGGGGCGAGCGCGCCGTCAGACATCGAACTGCGTCAGGAACAGCTGGCGCAGCGCGCGCAGGGCGCGCCGACCCAACGGCGCTTCGCCCAGATCGAACCGGGCCTGCCCGCGCAGCCCGATCGCGGGCGTCCCGCCCCCCTCCGGCAGCGCCACGTCCACGAGAAACACCGGCTCCAGGCTGCGTCGTCCGTCGCCCGACGCCGGATCGGCGGCCAAGGCTCCGCCGGCGGCGCTGGTCAGCGCGGCCGAGGGCAGGTCGGTCGTCGCGCCCGTCTCCATGCGCAGCAGCCGCGACGGCGCCGCCGCCTCCGGCGCATCCGCCAGGCGCACCGAAACCGCCTGCGTGCGCCGGCGCACCAGGTCGGCATCCGCCTGCGGCACCGCCGTGCGCAGCACCGCATCGCCCTCGCGCACCACATAGCCCAGCAGATCTCCGCGCCGCACGAAACGGCCGGCGAGGTCCGCGGCGCCCGGAAACCACACCGCCCCGTCGCGGGGCGCGCGCACGGTCAGCGCCTCGCGCCGCGCCAGGTTCAGGGTCAGCGCCGCCTCCGCATGGCCCAGCTGCTCGCGCAGCAGGGCCGATTGCGCAGGGTCGAGCGTCGTCTCCTGCGCCAGGCGCAGGGCCAGCTCGTCCCGCTCCGCCCGAAGGACATCCGTGCGGGCGATCAGGATCGGGTCCTCCAACCGCAGCAGCGCCTCGCCCGCCGCCGCCCGCGCGCCCGGCGGCCTCGCGGGGGCCGCGGTGACGAAGCCGTCGGTCTGCGCGCGCAGCAGCGCCTCCTGCGGCAGATGCACGACGCCCTGCGCCGTCGCGCCCCAGGGCAGCGGCACGGCGAACAGCAGCGCCGCGATCCCGCCGGCGGCCGCCGCCGACGCCGCGACGGCCCGTGCCCGCCGGCCGCGCAGCTCCGCCGCATCGGCCAGCCACCACAGCCCCTTGAGCAGCGGCCAGACGAAGGCCGAGCCCACCGACCACATCGCCAGCAGCACCCCCAGAACGAAGAACTGGCCCGCGATGAACAGCGCGATGCCCAGCACGATCACGATCCGATAGGCGAAGGCGGCCAGCGAATAGACGACCAGCCAGCCCGCCTCTCCCCGCGCCGTCACGGCGGAGCGGGACTCGCGCAGCCCGAAGGCGTGCCGCTTGATCAGGTGAAACACCTGCTTGTTGGCGCGCTGGGCGAGATTGGGGATCTCCACCACATCCGCGAAGACGTAGTAGCCGTCGAAGCGCAGCAGCGGATTGCCGTTGAACAGCAGCGTGGAGACGCCGCCGATCAGCGCGGCGTTGAACGCCGCCGCGCGCACCAGCCCCGGTTCGGCCGAGGCCCAGACCAGCATCGCCGCCGCGGCGACGGCCAGCTCCGCCATGATTCCCGCGCCCGAAACGACCGCCCGCCGCCACTTGCCCGGAAACGCCGAGGCGGCGGAGGCGTCCACGTACGGCACGGGGAACAGCACGAGGATCATGATCCCCATCTCCCGCACCTCGCCGCCCCAGACCTTCACGGCATAGCCGTGGGCCAGCTCGTGAACCGCCTTGATCGCCGGATAGACCAGCGCGAACAGCAGCAGGGACTCGGCCGCCAGCACCCTCTCGGCGATGTTGTCGGTCAGCGCGCCCCAATGCAGCACCGCCGTCGCGCCCCCCGCGGCGACCAGCGCCAGCCACAGCAGCAGCCCGACCCAGGTGAAGATCCAGCGCGCCAGCGGCGCCGTGGCGGTCAGAAACCGGTCCGGATCCACCAAGGGAAAGCGCAGCGCCAGCGGGTTCTTGAAGCGCGACAGCAGCTTCTGCCGCCCCAGCCGGTCGGAGCGGCGCGTCAGCTCCTCGATGTCCGGGGGCGCGTCGCCGGCCAGCAGGTCCGCCGAATGCAGCTGCGCCAGCAGCTCGATCACGTCGTCCTGCGTCGGGGGCTCGGCTTCCGCCCCGGTCCAGGCGACGGTCGCCTCCCACGCCTCGTCCACCGTGCGGCGGCCGTCCAGCAGCGAGGCGATGTGATAGGCCTCCGGCGACAGGCGGTGATGCCGGCCGGATTGCCCGTCCTGCAGCACGAACCAGGGCGCGCCCCGGATCAGATGCCGGGTGAAGCGGGCATGGCCGCGCAGACGCGGGCGCAGGCCGGCGACGCGGAACCAGTTGGCGCTGAACAGCGTGGCGGACATGGGCGCGCCCGCCTCAGCCGAACCAGGACCAAAGGGTCAGGCGGACCCAGTCGACCAGCGCGCGAGTCCAGATCTCGATCATCAGGCGCCGGTCCACGTCGATTTTGACCACGCCGCGCATGCCCGGGCGCAGGGGGCCGGCGTCCTCGTCCAGCCGCGCCTCCACGCGAAACACGGCGCCGCCCTCGGCCGCCTCGGCGACCGGCGTGATGCGCTCCACCACCACGGCGAAGCTGCGATCGGGCAGGGACGTGGTCACCAGCGCCCCGCGCCGCCCCACCGCCACGTCGCCGATGGCCCGTTCCGGCACCGACAGGTCCACGCGGTAGCGGCCCCGGGGCGCGATCTCGAACAGCACGTCCCCGCGCCGCACGGCGCCGCCGATGTTCTGGCTCTGATCGCCCGACACCACCACGCCGTCGAAGGGCGAGACCAGGCGCGCCCGGGCGATCTGCGCGTCGGCGAGCGCGATCTGCGCCTCCGCCTGCGCGACGCGGTTGCGGAAGATCTCCGCCTCCGCCGGGGCGCCCTCGCCGATGGCGCGGCCGTATTCCAGCTCCGCGCGGCGTTTCTCGCCCAGCCGTTCCAGCCGCTCCAGCGCCAGGTCGCGGTCGTCGAGCGCGGCGATCAGCTCGCCCTCGGCCACCAGGTCTCCGGCGCGGGCCGGCGCCTCGCGCAGAAATCCGTCGAAGGGGGCGGACACGCTGCGCTCCACCTCGCCGCGCATCACCGCGTCGGCCGTGACGCGGTAGTCGCCCTGCCACAGCGAAAACGTCGCGACCAGCGCCGCCGCGCCCGCGACGGCCAGCTTGCGTCCCGCATGGCCGGGGCCGAACAGCCGCGCCGCATGGGCGCCCGCGGCACGCCAGGCCAGAACCGCCACGGGCCGATCCGCCTCGCGCCGCTGGTGGATCAGCGGGCCGGCCAGCGCCACCACGAAATCCAGATGCGCCACCTCTTCGGGCGAAAACGGCCGCGCCGCGGCGCGCTCGAACGTCGCCGCGCCCAGCGGCAGGTCATGCACGCGGAACGGCAGCGTCAACACCGCGGCGGGGCCCAGCGCGGCGGCCAGAGCCTCCTGCGCGCGGGTTCCGTTCACCTCGTCCGGGGGGGCGGGGGCGCGCAGGGCGGCGCGCTGGTCCAGCGCCTCGTCCATGGCCGCCTCGGTCAGGCGCCCGACGGCGAAGCGCGCCTCCGCCTCGGCCGCATGCGACACGGCGATCAGGCGCGTGCGCCGCCCGCCGCCCGAGCGCAGACCCAG
>JBCBYE010000280.1:0-6022 GCA_039816075.1 Pseudomonadota bacterium
GCGGGGGGACGCCAGCCCGGCG
Organism: Pseudomonadota bacterium; assembly: GCA_039816075.1. Classification (GTDB taxonomy): domain Bacteria; phylum Pseudomonadota; class Alphaproteobacteria; order Rhodobacterales; family Rhodobacteraceae; genus Albimonas. Next base: position 23 of record JBCBYE010000280.1, read on the forward strand.
GCGCGGCCGGCGGTGGTGAACGCGAACGGCAGCCTCGGCTCAGATGGGTTGACCAAACGTTAACGTCGCCTTCAACGCGAGTCTTGGGCCGGCGCCGTATTCTCGCATCGCATTCGGCGGCGAGCAGGGGCGCGCCGTCCGGCATTTTCGAGGGGTGAACCGAGATGATCCGTACCATGCTGCTGTCCGCCGCCGTGGCGTTGCTGAGCGTTTCGAGCGCGTCGGCGCTGACGTCCAACGGCATTACCTTCACGTCGCTGTCGCCGGGCCTGACGCTGGACAGCCTGACCGGGACCGGCACGTCGGCCGATCCGTTCGTTCTGTCCGAAACGCTGAGCACGGACGACGGCACGCTGAGCATCGAGGGGCTCGACACCGCGGGGCTGGACCCGCTGGGGATCGGGGGGAGCTTCTACCTCAGCAAGACAGTGACCAATGCCAGCGGCTTCAACTGGTCGTTCTTCGATCTGGAGCTGCAATCGGTGCTGGGCGAGCCGAGCGACGAGTTCGACGGACTGTCCTTCGCGCAGGGGAACCTGTCGGTGCGGCCCTTCACCTCGGATGTGTTCGTGTCGGTGTTCGAGGAGAGCATCGAGCGCGATCAGGTGAACTTCTTCGACGCGACGGTGCTTCCGGGCCAGACGGTGACGATGAACTTCGTCGTGTCGGACAACTCGCCGGCCTCGCCGTTCTACCTGCGCCAGCGGCCGAACTTCGTCGATCCGGCCCAGCGCGGCGACATCCCGCTGCCCGCGGCCCTGCCGCTGCTGGCCACGGGCGCGGCGGCGCTGTTCGGCCTGGCGCGCCGTCGCCGCGCGGCCGGCTGAGAGCCGGGCGCCGCCGGAGACGCATGGGAGAGCCCGGAGGCGCGGAGCGCGGCCGGGCTCGACCGATTTCAGGCGACGGCCGTCGAGTCGGCCGCCTGCCAGGGGTTTCGGCCGTCATCTGTCGTGAACGTCGGCCGTTACCGGCCGCACGGATGACCGGCCGAACGAAGGCTCGGCCGTGACCGGCCGCAAGAGGGCGTCGGCCGCGGTTTCGACCCCCCGCCGCTCAGCCGCCGCGCGCCCCGTTCCGATCCCTCCGGGACGGGGCGCATCGCGTGTCCTATCGTCCGCGTCGACCGCCGCGATTCGGCGCGGCGCAGGCGCGGGAGGCGAGCGTGGCGCGATTGTCGGAAACTCCCTGGGTCGACCCCACCGCCACGGTGGTCGACAGCCGGCTGGGCCGGTTCACCGAAGTGCAGCGCGGATCCTCCATCATCGAAAGCGTGATGGACGACTACAGCTATTGCGCGGGGCACAATCAGATCGCCTATGCCGACATCGGCAAATTCTCCAACATCGCCAGCTACGTGCGGATCAACCCGGGCAACCATCCGCAATGGCGGGCGACGCAGCACCATTTCATGTATCGCGCCACGCTCTACTGGGACGACGTGGAGGACGAAACGGCGTTCTTCGACTGGCGACGCAGCCATCGCTGCCGCATCGGGCACGACACCTGGATCGGCCATGACGTCTCCATCCTGCCCGGCGTGTCGGTGGGCGTCGGGGCCATCGTGGCGACGGGGGCGGTGGTGACCAAGGATGTGGGCGACTACGAAATCCACGGCGGCGTGCCCGCCCGGTTCATCAAGCGCCGACATCCGCAGGCGCTGGCCGAAAAGCTGATCGCCACGGCCTGGTGGGACTGGGACCACGACACGCTGCGCGAACGGCTGGCGGATTTCCGCGGCCTGTCGGCGGAGGCCTTCGCGGAAAAGCATGCGCCCTAGGCGCCTGGGCGGACCTTGCGGCGCGAACTGTCACGGAACTGTCGCACAGCGCCGTTAGCGTTCGGCGCGCGCGTCATGCGGCGCGGCGATCAAGAAACGCTCCACGCCCGACCGGGGGATCCCATCCATGAAACGACTGCTGCTCGCGAGCGCTTCGCTCTGCGCGCTCGGCGGCATGGCGCATGCCGCCTGCCCCGCGATCACCATGCAGGACATGCAGGGCATCGCGCCCGGCGCGTATCCTCAGATCTACGAGCTCTCGGCCTTCGAGGCCGCCGCGGGCTGCGAGATGAGCTTTTCGGGCAATCCCGAGGCCGAGGCGCTGAACGCCGAGATCCAGGGCAACCCCGCCCTGCCCCCGCTGGCCGAGCGTCTGCCGGCCGAGCCGCTGGTCGTCGTGCCCTACGAGGCCGTCGGGACCTATGGCGGCACGATGCGGGCGCTGTCGAACGCGACCGAGGCGGGCACGTCCGACTTCCTGTCGGTGCGCCACGTCAACCTCGTGCGCTTCGCCGACGACCTGGCGACGATCGTGCCGAACATCGCCAAGTCGTGGTCCTGGAACGACGACTTCACCGAGCTGACGTTCGAGCTGCGCGCGGGCCATAAGTGGTCCGACGGGGCGCCGTTCACCTCGGCCGACGTGGAGTTCTGGCTGAACGGCCTGGCGCTCGACGGCAACGTGATCGAGAGCCCCAAGGACTACGTGCTGTCCGGCGGCGATCCCATCGCCATCGAGGTCATGGACGAGACGACGTTCAAGTTCGTCATGACCACGCCCAAGCCGGGCCTGCTGTCGCATTTCGCCAACAGCTACGCCCAGCCGTTCCAGCCCAAGCATTTCCTGGGCCAGTTCCACCCAGCCCTCAACGCCGATGCCGACGCCCTGGCCGCCGAGCACGGCTTCGCCAGCGGCTACGAGGCGCTGAACTTCTACTACGGCAACAGCGACTGGACCGACACGCCCACGCCCATGCTGCGCGATCCGGCCAAGGCGGCGAGCCTGCCCAAGGCCACGCAGCCGACGCTGGAGGCCTTCATCTACACGGCCGACACGACCGAGGGGCGCAAGCTGGTGGCCAACCCCTACTTCCACCAGGTGGACGTCACGGGTCAGCAGCTGCCCTACATCAGCCGACAGGACGAGCTCTACATCAACGAGAACCAGGTGCGGCTGCTGAAGATCGCCAGCGGCGAGGTGGACTACAAGTCCCAGTCGCTGCAGCTGCCGGACGTGCCCTATCTGCTCGATAACGCCGAAGGCGCCGACTACACGGTCCAGCTGGCGCCGACCATCGCGATGCCGGTGTTCAGCTTCAACGTCACCTCCGAGGATGCGGGCAAGGCCGCCGTGTTTTCCGACGTGCGGTTCCGCGAGGCGATGTCGGTCGCCATCAACCGCGACGAGCTGAACGAGGCGGTGTTCTTCGGCCTGGGCGCGCCCAAGCAGTACAACGCCTTCTCGCCCTCGCCCGCGTTCATGGATCCGTCGCTGGAAACCTATGCGACGGCCTACGACCCGGCGCGCGCCGCGGCGCTGCTGGACGAGATCGGCATGGTCGACACGGACGGCGACGGGTTCCGCGAACTGCCGGGCGGCGAGAAGATCGTGCTGAACCTGCAGTTCGCCACCCAGGGCATCGCCACCGAGGTGGTGGAGTTCGTGGGCCAGAACTGGGCCGATGCCGGCGTGCAGACCACGGTCAAGGAGGTGACGCCGGACGAGTACCGGTCCGCCCAGTCGGCCAACCAGCTGGACGTGGGCATGTGGGCCAAGGGCCAGCCCGTGGCGATCGTGCTGGGCAACAACGAGCTGTTCGTGCCGCCGTTCGAGAACTACTTCGGCCACCGCACCGGCATGAAGTGGGCCGAATGGGTGGAAAGCGGCGGGTCCGCGGGCGTGGAGCCGCCGGCCGAGGTGATGGCGATGATGGACGACATCAACGCCTTCCAGGCCGCCGCCCCCGGGTCCGACGCGTCGGGCGAGATCGGCGCGCGCCTGGCCGAGGCCATGACCAAGCAGCTGTTCTTCATCGGCACGGTGCAGGCCCCCAACCCGATCGTTCACCGCAACGCGCTGGTCAACGTGACGGAGTTCCAGACCTGGTCCTACGAGTACTACCGGACCTACCCCTACCTGGCGACGCAGTGGTTCCTGTCCGACGCGCAGTGAGCGCGCGGATCCCGGACCGACAGGAAAGTCTTTCGCACCTGCGAAAGGCGCGTCTAAGCTGAAGTGGCGGGCGGCGGACGTCGCCGCCCGCGACGCGCAACGACCGGCGGCGGCGGAGCTTCCGGCAGGGGACGACAAGGGGCCGGCATGGCGCAGTTCCTCCGCTTCGCGCTGATCCGCGCCGTGATGGCGGTGATCACGCTCGTCCTCGTCTCGTTCATCGTGTTTTCGCTGATGGAGCTGGTGCCCGGCGACTGCGCCGAGCGCTACCTGGCGTTCAAGAACACCCAAGGCTCTCAGATCACGCTCGCCGACATCGAGGCGGAGCGGAACCGGCTGGGTCTGAACCGGCCCTACCTGGTGCGCTGGGGCGACTGGATCCTGGGCGCCTTTCAGGGCGATTTCGGCGACAGCTGCATCCTGCGCGTGAACATCGCCCAGTTGCTGGGCGACAAGTTCCTGATCTCGCTGGGCATCTGCCTCGCTTCGCTGCTGTTCGCCTATCTGGTCGCCCTGCCCGTCGGGATGATCGCGGCGACCACGCGCAACGCGTCGCTGGACGTGGGTCTGAAGTTCCTGAGCTATCTGGGCCTGGCCATCCCCAACTTTCTGCTGGCGCTGATCATCATGCTCGCCTCGGTGCAGCTGACCGGAGACAGCCTGACGGGGCTGTTCAGCGCGGAGTTCCGCGACGCGCCCTGGTCGGTGGACAAGTTCCTCGACTTCCTGTCGCGCGCCTGGCTGCCGATCTTCGTGCTGGGCTGGTCGGCCATGGCCTTCGCGCTGCAGACGGTGCGGGCGCTGATGTCGGACGAGGTCGGCAAGCTCTACGTCACCGCGGCGGCGGCGCGGGGGGTGCATGGCTCGACCCTGCTGTGGCGCTACCCGGCGCGCCATGCGCTGGGGCCCATCGTCAACAGCCTGGGCTTCGATTTGAACCGCATCTTCAACGAGCTGCCGGTGGTGGCGCTGATCCTGGTGCTGACCGATGCCGGCGCCCTGCTGATCGAGGCGCTGGCGCGATCCAACGATCAGCAGCTGGCCGGCGCGATCATCTTTCTGCTGACGGCCACGATCGTGGCGCTGAACTTCCTGACGGACATCGCGCTGGCCCTGACGGATCCGCGGATCCGCAAGGGCATCGTGGGTTGAGGCGACCGACATGACCGACGCTCCCCTGGACCGCACCTCTGCCGCCCCCGCCCCCGAGCCGGCCGCCAAGGCGCCGTCCTCGGCCGAGCGGCGCGCGAAGGAGGCGTATTTCACCGCCTCGCAATCGCAGCTGATCTGGGCGCGGTTCAAGAAGCAGCGCGCGGCCATGGCGGCGGCCGCGGTGCTGGTGCTGCTGGTCCTGATGGGCTTCTTCGCCCCGTTCCTCAGCCCGTACGACCCGACCATCGCGGGCCGGGACAAGGACTATCTGAACGGCGCGCCGCAGATCCCGATGTTCTGCGATCACAACGGCTGCTCCTTGCGCCCGTTCGTGCACACGCCGGTGCGCGAGCGGTCCATGGCCACGAATTTCCGCTGGGTCACGACCATCGACACCGAAAAGCGGCGCTACGTGCAGTTCTTCGTCGAGGGGTGGGAGTATCGCTATTTCGGCTGGGACCTGACCGTGGGCGGCGCGGATCTGAGCTTCGGCGGGCTGAAGTTCGACACGCATCTCTTCGGGCTCGAAGGCGGCATGCTGCACCTGTTCGGCACGGATGCGCAGGGCAAGGACATCTTCAGCCGGACGCTGCATGCGATCTACACGTCGCTGGCGGTGGGCACGATCGGGGTGATGATCTCCTTCGTGCTGGCGCTGATCATCGGCGGCGTGTCCGGCTATTACGGCGGCTGGATCGACGGCGTGCTGCAGATGGTCACCGACGCGATCCGAACCGTGCCGGCCATCCCCCTTTTCATGGCCATCGCCGCGTTCGTGCCGGACACGTGGAGCGCGGAGACGCGGTTCTTCTTCATCTCCATGATCCTCGGCCTGATCGGCTGGCCGACCCTGGCGCGCCGCGTGCGCACGCATCTGCTGACGGAGCGCAGCCAGGAC
>JBCBYE010000385.1:0-4776 GCA_039816075.1 Pseudomonadota bacterium
GGGCGGGGCGGGGGGCCGGGGGGCTGGCGCGCCGGGCTCGGCTGCGGCAGGCTTCGCGGGGCGCCGGAGGAGGAGGGGCGAGGCATGGACGGGTTGGAATTCGCTCAGGTCTTCAACGCCATGCTCGCCTCCATCGTCTTTCCGGTGGTGGTCGGCGTGCTCAACCGTCTGGCCGAACGCGGCACGGCGAAGGACACCAAGGCGCGGTTGCAGCTGGTGGGCGAAAGCCTGGCGGTGCTGGAGAAGCTCTCGAAGGCCGCCGAGACGCGGCCGGGCCTGAAGGATGAGGCGCAACGCTTCGAGGACGTGATCCGCGGGCAATGCGACGACCTCTTCGCCGATCTCGACGCCCGCCATGCGGAGTTCCGGCAGGCCAAGTCGCGCGCGCCGTTCCGGATCATGCCCAAGCCTCAGGGGCTGTGGGGCTTCGTGTGGTGGTTCCTCGCGCTGGCCATGGGCTGCTTCACGGCGCTGCTGATCCTGGGGCTGGCGATCTCGCCGTTCGACGACGAGGTCGATGGGGCGGGGTTCTATCTGACCGCCGGCGCCACGGTGCTGACCTTCATGGGGCTGACGCTGCTGCTGCGGTGGGCGGCCTTCGCCTCGGAGCGGCGGGCGGAGGCGGAGACGCCGGCGACGGCCGCCACGGGTTAGGGCGCCGCCCACCAGTCGGCGGGTTTGCGCCGGCCCCCGCGTCGCCGGTCGAGCCAGAGGGCGAGGCGGCGCAGGGGCGAGAGCGCGAGGCGCAGCCAGAGGCGATGGCGCCGTTTCGAGAAGTCCCGGTTGAACGGGCAGACGCGCAGGCAGATGGCGCAGTCGGAGGCCTGGGCCGCCCAGAAGCCGAAGCACTTTTCGGCGTCCGAGGTCCATTTGACCACGCCCTTGAGGGCCGAGACGTTGGCGCCGCCCTCCTGCGGCGCGCCCCATGGCAGCGCCTTGACCGGGCAGGCGTCGGCGCACTTGGTGCAGATCGAGCAGAACTCCGCCACGCCGAGGCGCCGGGGCGGATCATGGGCCAGAGGCAGGTCGGTGAAGATCTTGGAGAAGCGCAGGCGGGGGCCGAATTCGGGCGTGATGACCAGCTGGTTGCGCGCGTACTCGCCCAGGCCCGCCTGCAGCGCGTAGGGAATGACGAGGGCGGTGTCGTTCATGCTCGCCACCGCCTGGTAGCCGAGATTGCGGATGAAGGCGGCGAGCTGCAGGGCGACGGCGGCCTCGTGCGAGTATTCGCGCCCCGTGGCGGCGCCGGCGAGGGCGGAGGGGTAGGTGGCGACGAGATCCTCGTCCATCTCGTGGCCGAGGACGATGACGGAGGTCAGGCCCTCGGGCAGGTCGTGGGGCGCCTCGGTCATGTCGCGCACGTCGACGCGGGCGGCGTAGAGCCAGCGGTCGTCCCAGGCCGTGACGCCGCAGAGGGAGGCGCCGAAGAACCTGGCGGCCTTCTTGATGTGGCGGGTCATTTCGGCCGCGTCGTCGACCTGTTCCCGTTCCGGCGCGACGGGGGCGTCGTTGCTGAGCGGGGCCTGAAAGCCCTCGCGCCGGCCCTGGTCGGCGTGGCGGTCGGTGAAGATGTCGGAGATCAGCCAGGAGGCGTTGCGCAGGGCGAAGTCGCGGCGCTGGTACCCGTCGCCGCGGCGCGGCGCGGCCTCCATCCGGTAGGAGGCGAAGAAGGCGTCGGTTTTCTTCGTGCGGACGGAGGGGTCCCAGAAGGCGCGGGTGAAGACGTCGTTGCGCTGGCGGAAGCGTTCGAAACGCGGGGTGGTGCGGATGCCGGCCTCGGCGTCGCCGGGGCGGGCGTGGGGCGTGTCGGGGGCGCTCATGGGGCAAGGTTAACGGCGCGGCGACCTGCGGTCGAGCGCATCGCGACCTTGGAGCGGCGGGGGCGCTGGAGCGGGTCCGGGGCGAGGCGGCGCTTGAGGTTCGGAGGCGCGACGATCGGTCGAGCGCCGCGACGCCTTATGCGAGGCGGGTGCCTCGACGCTTTATGCGAGGCGCGCGCCTCGACGTCTGGCGCGGGAGCGGCCCTGCGCTCGCAGGGCGAGCGCGCGCAGGCGTGGCCTGCGCCGGCGGGCCCGGCCCGCCGAGGGCCGCGGCGGGCCGGGCGCCCGGGTCAGATGGCGTTGATGCCGCCGTCGACGATGATGCTTTGGCCGGTCATGAAGCCGTTCTCCGGCGCGGCGGCGAAGAGGATGGCCTGGGCCACCTCGTCGGGCGTGCCGAGGCGGCGCATGGGCACGCCGCGCACCAGGTTCTGTTCGGCCTGCTCGGGGCTGACGCCGGCATCGCCCAGCAGGCCGACCTCCACCATCGGGGTGCGGGCATAGGCCGGGCATACGGCGTTGACGCGGATGCCGCGGCGGGCGTTCTCGGCGGCGGCGGTCTTGCTCAGACCCACGACGCCGTGCTTGGCGGCGGCGTAGATGCCGATGGTCGGCGCGCCGGAGACGCCGGCGGCCGAGGCGAGGTTGACGATGGCGCCGCCCTTGCCGCCCTTGCGCTGGTCCATGGCGGGGATCTGCGCCTGGAGCGCCCAGAAGACGCCCATCAGGTCGATGCGGATGACGGCCTCCGCCTCGTCCTCGGGGATGTCCTCGATCCGGTTCACCGGGTTGGCGATGCCGGCGTTGTTGATCGCGACGTCGAGGGCCCCGAACGTCTCGCGCGCCAGGGCGACGAGGTCGTGGTGGAACTGCGGCGCGCCGACGTCGCCGGCCAGGGTGGCGGTGTCGGCGTCGAGGGAGGCGGCGAGCGCCTCCAGCGGCTCCGCCTTGAGATCCGACAGGACCAGCCGCGCGCCTTCGGCCGCCAGGCGCCGCGCGGTCACGACGCCGAAGCCGCCGGTGGCGCCGGTGAGAAGGCAGGTGAGGCCGTCGAAGCGCTTCATGCTTCTTTCTCCAGGAACTCGGCGGTGATGCGGCCGATGACGGGAATGGCCTGGCCGACGGCGCGGGCCTTTTCGGGGTTGGAGGCGTTGCCGTCCAGCGCCCGCCGGTAGACCCCCTGCAGGATCGCGGCCATGCGGAAGAGGTTGTAGGCGAGATAGCCCGACCAGTTGTCGATGGAGGTGATGCCGCGCCGTTCGCAGTAGCGGGCGACGTAGTCCTCTTCGACCGGCAGGCCGGTGGCGGCGCTGCGCTCCACCCCGCCGAGGCCGCGGAAGCCGGCCTGGTAGGGAAGGCGCCAGTTCATGCACTGGTAGGCGAGGTCGGCGATGGGGTGGCCGAGGGTCGACAGCTCCCAGTCCAGCACCGCGATGATCTCGGCCCGGTTCTTGTGGAACATCACGTTGTCGAGGCGGTAGTCGCCATGGACGAGGGAGACCTGACCGTCGTCGGGCGGCAGGTTCGCCTCCAGCCACGTGATGGCCCCTTCCAGGTCGGCGTTCGTTTCGGTCGCCGAGGCCTGGTACTGCTTGGACCAGCGGTTGAACTGGCGTTCCACATAGCTGCCGGGACGACCGAAATCCTCGAGGCCCACGGCGACGTGGTCCACGTCGTGCAGGGCGGCGAGGACGCGGTTCATCTCGTCGTAGATCGCGAAGCGCGCGTCCGGCGCGAAGTCCGGCAGCGAGGGGTCCCAGAGAACGCGGCCGTCCTTGAACTCCATCACGTAGAACATGCGGCCGAGCGGATTGCCCTCGCCCGCCAGGTGAAACATGCGCGGCACCGGCACCGGCGTCGCGCCCAGCGCGGCCATCACGCGGTGCTCGCGGTCCACCTGATGGGCCGATTTCAGCAGCTCTCCCGGCGGCTTGGCGCGCAGCACGTAGGGGCCCGAGGCGGCGTCGAGCCGAAAGGTCGGGTTGGACTGGCCGTCGCCGAACTTGGTTGCGGTCAGGGGGCCTTCGAAGCCGTCGACATGCGCCTCCAGATACGGGGCCATGGCGGCTTCGTCGAGCTGGGCGGCGGCGTGGGCGCTCATGCGGCGCCCTCGGAGAAGGCGGCCTCGGCGGCGGCATAGGCCTCGGGCGTCAGGCGCACATGGCTCAGCGAGCGGGCGACGAGCGCGGGCTTGCCGCCCGCGGCGACCTCCTGACCCTCGATCTCGACCGTCACGTCGAAGGTGATGACCAGGGAGCCGTTCTTGGGTTCCGCATCCGCCAGCGTCATGCGCCCGCGCACGCGGGCGCCCACGGGAACCGGCGCGATCCAGCGGACCTTGTCGAACCCGTAGTTGAGGCCGAGCACGGCGCCGGCGGCCATGGGCGTGATCTCGTAGTTGAACGAGGGCAGGAGCGAGAGGGTGAAGAGGCCGTGGGCGATGGTCCCGGGCAATCCGGCCTGCGACCTGGCCTTCTCGGGGGTCATGTGGATGTAGTTGCGATCCTCGGTGGCGACGCCGAAGGCGCTGATCCGTTCCTGGCTGACCTCTTGCCAGGAGGTGACGCCGATCTCGGTCCCTCTTGCGTCGCGGTACTGCTCGGCCGTCCAGACGGGGACGTCGCGGGCGAGGGGGTCCATGTCCTGAATCTCGGTCATTGCGGTCACCCTTGTCCGGCGGCGATGCCGGCTTCGAAGAGGTTGGGGGCGCTCATCAGGCCGATGCCGCCGTCGAGCGGGAGGATGCAGCCGGTGACGTAGGCCCCGGCGCGCGAGCACAGGAACAGCGCGGCGCCCGCGGCGTCCGAGGGCTGGCCGACGCGGCCCAGGGGGACGGAGGCGTCCATGGCGTCCTGCTGCGCCTCCGAACCGATGGCGAAGGCGGTCATCTTCGACGGGAAGGGGCCGGGCGCGAAGGCGTTGAAGGTGATGCGGCGGCCGGCCAGCTCCTTGCCCA
>JBCBYE010000734.1:0-2204 GCA_039816075.1 Pseudomonadota bacterium
AACGTATTCGGTTTCGCCGACGGGGCGCAGAGGCTCCGGCCCATCTTCGCGGTAGAAGGAGCGACACTCGATGAAGACGGATTTCGTCACCTTGTGGCCCTGCGCGTCGGCCCGCAGGGCGTCGATCTCGTAGAGCGTGCCGCCGCGCCGCCAGAGGTGGTGATGGGGGTCGACGATCTCCTGCTCCGGCGCGAAGACCGGCTCGTCGACGAGGGCCAGCCAGGCGTCGCGATGGGCCGCTCGGGCGGCGCGGGCGCGGGCGTCGTCGGTGCTCATGCCTCTGACTCCGTGGGGTTTTTTCGGACGGGACGCATCAACCCCTCCTGCACGGTGGAGGCGACGAGCCGACCGTCGGGGGCGTAGATGCCGCCCCGGTTGAAGGCCCTGGCGCCGCCGCCGAAGGGGCTGTCCATGGCGTAGAGGTGCCAGTCGCTGAAATCGAGGGGCCCGTGGAACCACATGGCGTGGTCGAGCGAGGCGGTCATGACCTCGCCCGTGGCGAAGCTGAGCCCGTGGGGGCGCAGGCCGGAGCCGAGCAGGTTCATGTCCGAGGCGTAGGCCAGAAGGCATTGGTGTAGCCAGGGTCCGCCCTCGACCCGGCGGGCGCAGCGGAACCACAGAGCGTTGGAATCGCTGAGTTTTCGGGGTTCGAACGGGTGCTGCGGATCGGGCTCCCTGATCTCGATGGGCCGCGGGCGCAGGAAGCCGGCGCGCAGCGTTTCGGGGATGCGGTCGGCGAGGGCGGCATAGCGCGCCTCGCGGGTTTCGAGCGTCTCAGGCGCCGGGGCGGGGGGCATGGGATGGTGATGATCCCAGCCGTCTTCGGCCACCTGGAAGCTGGCGGCGAGGTTGAAGATCTGCCGCCCGTGCTGCACCGCGATGACGCGCCGGGTGGTGAAGGAGCCGCCGTCGCGGGCGCGGTCCACCTCGTAAATCACCGGAATCGTTGGATCTCCGGGCCTGATGAAATAGGCGTGGAGGGAGTGGCAGAGGCGATCCTCGACGGTGCGGTAGGCGGCGGCGAGAGCCTGGGCGATGACCTGTCCGCCATAGATCCGCTTGGTGGTTTCGCCCCCGCCGCCGCGGCCGCGGAAGAGGTCGACCTCCAGCCGTTCGATGTCGAGCAGGTCGAGAAGGTCGCTGACGGGGTCGTGGGGGGCGTCTTGCATGCGTGGGCTCCTGAAGGGCGCGCGGCAGGCTAGCTCCGGGGCGGCGGCGGGCCAATGTCGGGTTTTCGTCCGGACGCATTCGCGGGCTTGCGGCGCGGTTGTCCGGACCGGTCGGGGCGGCCCGGGCGCGGTTGTCCGGACAGATTCGGGGATTTGTCCGGACCGATCGGGGCGGTGTCGGGCGGTTCCATACCGGCGGGCATGGCGATCCGGGCGGAACCATACCATGCTGCATGGTATGGTTCCGGCGTTGCGTTGCGATGCGGGACGGAGGGCGCGCGCCCCGGCCGGCCGAGGGGCGGATCGGGCCTTGGGGGGGAGGGCGCCTTGCCCCTGCCCCTGCCCCAGCCGCAGCCCCGACCCCTGCCCCTGCGTCAGGCGTCCCAGGCGGAGGCGAGGGCGGGGCGCGCCTCCAGCCGCGCGATGTAGGCGGCGAGGTGCGGGAGGGCCGAAAGGTCGGCGCCGCCGAGCCGGGTCGAAACGATGCAGGCATGGCCGGTCATCACGTCGGCGCCGGAGAAGCCGCCGGCGAGGTGATCGCGCCCCTCCAGCGCGCGATCCACCGCCTCCAGCATCCGGCCCAGGAGCTTTTGCGCGCGGCTCACGTTCTCGTCGTTGCGGCGTTCGGGCGGCAGCAGGATCGTTTCGACCACGATGGTGTTGACCGGGGGCATCAGCATGCCTTCGGCGAAATGCAGCCATTGCAGGTAGTCGGGGAAATCCGCGGCGCCGGGGGCGGGGTGCAGGCGATGCGCGGCGTCGTAGGTCGCCAGGAGGTACTGCACGATGGCGCCGGATTCGATCATGCGCACGGGCCCGTCCTCCAGCACGGGCACGCGGCCGAGGGGGTGCACCTCGCGGAATTCGGCCGAGCGCATGGCGGGATCGCTGAGCGTGAGGCGCTCGATCTCATGGGCGAGGCCCAGCTCGTCGAGCAGCCACTTGATGCGCACGGCGCGGGTGTTGGGGGCGTACCAGAGCTTCATGGCGAGATCCTCGGCCGGAGGGAGGGGGAGCGCGAGCATGGCCCCGCCC
>JBCBYE010000518.1:0-3629 GCA_039816075.1 Pseudomonadota bacterium
CCCGCGAGCAGATCATGCGCCGCTACATCGCCGCCATGGTCAACGAGGCCGCCAAGGTGGTGGAGGAGGGGATCGCCCTGCGCCCCCTCGACGTCGATATGGCGTCGCTCTTCGGCTACGGGCATCCGCGCTGGCGCGGCGGCCCGATGCACTACGCGGATCACGTCGGCTTGGACAAGATCCTCGCCGACATCAAGGAGTTCGAGAAGGACGACCCGCGCTTCTGGAAGCCCGCGGCCCTGCTCGAAAAACTGGTGGCCGAAGGCCGCAAATTCGGAGATCTGAACCATGCGTGAGGCCGTCATCGTCTCCACCGCCCGCACCCCGATCGGCAAGGCCTATCGCGGCGCGTTCAACGACACCCAGGCCCAGCAGCTGGGCGGCCACGCCATCAAGCATGCCGTGCAGCGCGCCGGGATCGAGGCGGCGGAGGTCGAGGACGTCGTCCTCGGCGCCGCCATCCAGCAGGGCTCCACGGGCGGCAACATCGCCCGCCAGGCCGCCATGGCCGCGGGCCTGCCCACCTCCGTCGCCGGCATGTCCATGGACCGGCAATGCGCCTCGGGCCTCATGGCCATCGCCACGGCCGCCAAGCAGGTGATCGACGATCACATGCAGATCGCCGTCGGCGGCGGGCTGGAGAGCATCTCTCTCGTCCAGAACGACAAGATGCGCACCGACCGCCTGCGCGACCCGGCGCTGCACGAGACGCTGCCCGCCCTCTACATGTCCATGCTGGAAACGGCGGAGATCGTGGCCGACCGCTACGGCGTCTCCCGCGAGGCGCAGGACGATTTCGCCCTCAGCTCCCAGCAGCGCACCGCCGCCGCCCAGCAGGCCGGCCGCTACACGGACGAGATCGCGCCCATGTCCTCCACCATGCTGGTGCAGGATCGGGAGACGAAGGAAATCTCCCAGAAGGCCGTCACGCTGGAGATGGACGAGGGCAACCGCCCGACCACCACGATCGAGGGGCTGAACGGCCTCGCCCCCGTCTTCAAGGACGGCCAGCAGGTCAAGGAAGGCCGCTACATCACCGCCGGCAACGCCTCCCAGCTCTCCGACGGCGCCTCCGCCTCGGTGGTCATGGAAGCCAAGGAGGCCGAGAAGCGCGGCCTCAAGCCGCTGGGCGCCTATCGCGGCATGATGGTCGCCGGCTGCGATCCGGACGAGATGGGCATCGGCCCGGTCTTCGCCGTGCCCAAGCTGCTGGAAAAGCACGGCCTCACCGTCGACGACATCGACCTGTGGGAGCTGAACGAGGCCTTCGCCTCCCAGGCCCTCTACTGCCGCGACCGCCTCGGCATCGACCCCGACAAGCTCAACGTCGACGGCGGCGCCATCTCCATCGGCCACCCCTACGGCATGTCCGGCGCGCGCATGACCGGCCACATCCTCATCGAAGGGCGCCGGCGCGGCGCCAAATGGGGCGTCGTGACCATGTGCGTCGGCGGCGGCATGGGCGCCGCGGGCCTTTTCGAGATCTTCTCGTAAGGCGCGACGCAAGACCGCTTGGCCGCGCGGCCCATCCGTTGCACCTTGAAAGGCAGCGGGGCCGCGCGCCCTTCATCCAAGGATCAGGGAGGTCACCCCGATGGACCTGAACTACACCGCCGAAGAGCTCGCCTTTCAGGCCGAAGCCCGCGAGTTCCTGTCGACCAAGCTGCCCAAGCGCCTGTCGGACAAGATGAAGACCGGCAAGCGCCTCACGCGCCAGGACATGAAGGACTGGCACGCGATCCTCAACGAAAAGGGCTGGCTCGCCCCGAACTGGCCCAAGCAATACGGCGGCGCCGAGTGGACCCCGGTCCAGAACCACATCTACGACGTGGAGGCGAACCTCGCCGGCGCCCCGCGCGTGGTGCCCTTCGGCATCAACATGCTCGCCCCCGTCCTGCTCGCCTTCGGTTCCGAAGAGCAGAAGGGCCACTACCTGCCGCGCATCCTCGACGGCACCGACTGGTGGTGTCAGGGCTATTCGGAGCCGGGCGCAGGCTCCGACCTCGCCGGTCTCAAGATGTCCGCGGTGCGCGAGGGCGATCACTACATCTGCAACGGGCAGAAGACCTGGACCACGCTCGGCCAGCATGCCGACTGGATCTTCTGCCTGGTGCGCACCTCGACCGAAGGCAAGCCGCAGGAGGGGATCTCCTTCCTCCTGATCGACATGAACACCCCCGGCGTCGAAGTCCGCCCGATCATCCTGCTCGACGGAGAGCATGAGGTGAACGAGGTCTGGTTCGACAACGTCAAGGTCCCCGCCACGAACCTCGTCGGCGAGGAGAACAAGGGCTGGACCTACGCCAAGTACCTCCTCCAGCACGAGCGGGTGGGCATCGCCAATGTCGGCTCATCCACCGCCGCCATGGGCCACCTCAAGGAGGTCGCGACCGCGCAGAAGAAGAACGGTCAGCCCCTGCTGGACGACCCCTACTTCGCCGCCAAAGTCGCCAAGATCGAGATCGATCTGGAGGCGATGAAGACCACCAACCTGCGCGTCCTGTCCGAGGCCAAGAAGACCGGCGCGCCGGGCATCATGTCCTCCATGCTCAAGATCAAGGGCTCGGTCATCCGGCAGGAGATCAACGCCCTCACGCGCGAGGCCCTCGGCCCCTACGCCCTGCCCTACGTGTCCGAGGCGCTGGACGACGGCTCCAACGTGCCGGGCGTCGGGCCAGACTACGCCAACGGCGTGTCGTCGGAGTATTTCAACCACCGTAAAATCTCGATTTACGGCGGCTCCAACGAGATCCAGCGCGGCATCCTGACCAAGGCCGCGCTCGGTCTCTGATCGCGACTGAAACGGACCGAACCGTACCATACAGTATGGTATGGTTCGGCCCGAACGACCATGATGCGCCATCATGGTTCCGCCTCTAAACCATGATGTCGCATCATGGTTTCGCCCCTGCCGACCCTGTCGCCGCGACAGGGTCTCCGCCGCCGCCGCACCGACCAACGGGCCCGCCGAAGCGGCCCGATCCTTCGGGGAGACACAGATGGATTTCGACCACACCGACGACCGGCGGATGCTGTCCGACAGCCTCTCGCGGTTCCTGGGCGACAAGTATCCCATCGACGCCCGCCACAAGGCCACCGAGTCCGAAGCGGGCTATGATGCTGATATCTGGGCGCAAATGGCCGAGCTGGGCGTCATCGGCGCCCTGATCCCCGAAGAGGCCGGCGGCTTCGGCGGCGCCGGCTTCGACGCCATGGTGGTGTTCGAGGCGCTCGGCCGCGCCCTGGCGGTGGAGCCCGTGCTCGCCACCGGCATCCTCGGCGCCGGTCCCGTGGCGGCCCTGGCGGCCGAGGCGAAATCCGAGCTGCTCGAAGAAATCGTGAGCGGTTCCAAGACCTTGACCCTCGCCCACGGCGAACCCGACAGCCGCTACGACACCGCCCATGTCGCCGCCAAGGCCGCGGACGGCAAGCTGACCGGCCGCAAGGCGGTGGTCCCCAACGGCGGCTCCGCCGACCTGCTGCTGGTCTCCGCCCGCATCTCCGGCGAAACGACGGACCCGGACGGCATCTCCCTCTACCTCGTGGATCCCAAGGCCGATGGCGTGACGATCCGCGAAACCCCCGCGGTCGACGGCGGCCGCGTCGCTGAAATCACCCTCGACGGCGCC
>JBCBYE010000244.1:0-6426 GCA_039816075.1 Pseudomonadota bacterium
CGCGGCCTGGGCGGGGACGAGGCCGGGCGACGCCTCCGGGGCCGCTGCGCCGCGCGCGGCTGCGCCGGTCGGCGCCGCGTCCGACCCTGCGCGGGGCAGGGCGGCGGGCGCGGAGCGGTCCGCGGACGCGTCGGGCGCGGGGGACATGGGGCCCCGCTCAGGCCTCGTCGTCGAGGTCGACCTCTTCGGTCAGCGCGATGATCTCGCGCCCGCCGTAGTAGCCGCAGGCCCCGCAGACATGGTGCGGACGCTTGAGCTCGCCGCAGTTCGGACACTCGTTGAACGCCGACCCGCGCAGCGCGTCATGGGCCCGGCGCATGCCCCGCTTGGACGGGGTGACTCGGTTCTGGGGGACCGCCATGGTCTTCGACTCCGTTCCGTTCGGTCGGCCCGCGCCCGGGCGTGCCGGCCTGGGGCAGGGCGGGGCGGGACCGAGCCGCGGCGGCGAACGACGCGCGGCGGAATCGGCCGACTCCCCTGAGGAAAAACGAGCGCGCAAAATACGCGGAAATCCGCGCGGCGCAAGGTGGCGCGCGCGGCCGTGCGGCGCAGGCGCTCAGCCGGGCTTGTCGGGGTCCTTTGCGGGGTCCTTTGCGGGGGTGTCGGCGTCGTCCCCGGCCGGGTCGTCCGGGTCCGGACCGGAGGCGTCGACCGGCCCGGCGCCGAGGCCTTCGCGGGTCGTGGGATCGTCCCCGTCCGGGGCGAGGCGCGCGCGCAGGGCGGCGAGCCCGGCGAAGGGCTTTTCGCGCTCCGGCGGCCGGGTTCCGGGGGGCGAGGCGCCGACTCCGTCGAAATCCACGCCGCCCGCGCGCGGATAGGGATCGATGGCCAGCGCCACCGCCTCGGCCGCCATTTCGGCCGGGTCGATCCACTCGCCCAGGGGCTCGGGCGGGTCGGCCTCCTCGTCGGGGTCGAGGTCCGACAGGTCCGGCGCCGGCACGCCGGGCTGCAGCCTGCGGTCGAAGCGCTCTTCGATGGGCTGCACCACCGGCTCCAGCGTCACCACGCAGGCCTGCACGACGCGGGCGCGGGCCGTGCCGGTCACGCGCCAGCCGTCGCCCATGGGGCGGATGCGGGCCTCGAAGCTCATGCGGCGAAGTTCCGCCACGTCGTAGCGCAGGGCCAGGGCGGCGCGCTCCGCCTCCGTGGCCTTGTCGGCGGCGTCGGCGCCGTCGGGGGGCAGCTTGGCCGTGCGCAGCGGGCGCGAGAATTCGGGCGGCGTCGCGGCGCCCTCGGCCGGCGCGCCGGCGGCGAGGGGCGCGTCGTCGTCGCGGCGTCCGCGTCGCGGCATGTCTGCCCTCCTTCGCACCGAAGCTTCGCCCTGAAATCGCCGCAGGTCCGCGGTCGCTTGCAAACCCATACATGCGCGCGCTAGGGCTGACGCGCAAGCGACCGGCAGAGGCAGGGGAGGACCATGCGCCAGTCCCTCATCGGGCCTTTCATTCTCGCGGCCGTCACGGCGGCGACGCTCGCGGCCTGCGAGCCGATCATCCGCACCCACGGCTATGCGCCGACGGAGACGCAGCTGTCGGACATCGCGCCGGGACTGGACACGGTGTCGACGGTCACGACCAAGATCGGGCGGCCGTCCACCGGCGGCGTGGTGCGCGACAACACCTGGTTCTACGTGGCCTCGCGCACCGAGACGCTGGCCTACAATCCGCCCGAGGTGGTGGAGCGGCGCGTGGTCGCGGTGCGTTTCGAGGACGACGGCACCGTCGCCTCGGTGGACCGGTTTGGGCTGGAGGACGGGCGGGTCATCAACCTGGTGACGCGCACGACGCCGACCTTCGGGCGGGAGCTGACGGTCCTGCAGCAGATCTTCGGCAACCTGGGCAACGTGGGCGCCTCGACGGTGGAGGGGCTGTCCCAGTAAGGCGGCGCGGCCGGGGCCCGGTCGTCCGTCCATCCGGTCATTTGCGCGGCGGGCGCCCGGCCGCGCGCCGCGCTCAGGCCGCTTCGGGCTTGCGCAGCACGAACCACAGCAGCGCGCCGCCGGCCAGCGTCAGGAACGGGATCATCGCCCAGTTCACCGCCGCCCAGCCCTGCGCCGCGTCGCCGCCCCAGCAGTTCATCAGCCCGCCCGAGGCGAGGCTGGCCAGGGTCACCATGCCGAAGACGCAAAAGTCGTTGAGGCCCTGCACGCGGCTGCGCTCCTCGTCGGAATGGGCGCCGGCCAGCATCGCCGTGGCGCCGATATAGCCGAAATTCCAGCCGATCCCGAGCAGGAACAGCGCGATGAAGAAGTTCTCCAACTGCACGCCGGACAGCGCCACGGCCCCCGAGGCGGCCAGGATCAGCAGGCCCGCGGCGATGATCCGCTCCACCCCGAAGCGGTTGATCAGGTGGCCGGTGAAGAAGCTGGGGATGAACATCGCCAGCACGTGCACCATGACGATGTCGGCCGCGTTCCCTTCGGTGAAGCCGCAGCCCACCACCGCCAGGGGGGTGGAGGTCATCACCAGGTTCATCAGCGCGTAGGACACCATGCCCGCCACCACCGCCACGGCGATGCGCGGGGTGGTCAGCAGTTCCGCCACGGTGCGGCCGCGCGGGGCGCCGGGCCGACGCGGCGCCGGCTTGGGCGCGTCGAGGAACAGGAACAGCAGCGCGCCGATCACGTTCAGCGCCACCAGGCTGAGATAGGAGGTCGCGAAGGGCACCGGCAGGAAGGCGACGTCGAGGCCCAAGCCGATCCCCGGCGTCGGCACGGGCAGCGGCATCATCAGATCCGCGGTCTGCTTGACCAGCTGCGGCCCCAGCACGGCCGAAGCGAGGCCGCCGGCCATGACCCAGGAGATGGCCTTGGGCCGGAACGTGTCCGACGCGCCGTCGGCCGCGGCGAAGCGGTAGAAGCCGTGCGCGCCCATGTAGACGCCGGTGAAGGCGGCGCCGACCAGGAACAGCGCGAAGCTGTTCTGCCACAGCGCGACGGCGCTGAGCAGACCGCCCAGCGCCCCGCCGCCCGCGCCCAGCAGAAAGCCCGGGCGTCGGCCCAGCCGGCCCATCACCGCCGAGACGGTGGGCGCGGAGACCATGCTCATGAACATGATGACGGTGATCGGCAGGGTGGCGAGGCAGGGATGCGGGCTCAGCATCTGCCCGCTGAGACCGCCGAGCACGATGTTGACGGGCATCTGCGCGCCCAGCACCGCCTGCGCCAGCGCGAGCACCACAACGTTGCGCCCGGCGCGGCGATCGTCGGGGCGGGAGCGGGCGGCGGCGGCGTCGGTGGAAACCATAAGGAGTTCTTACGAGATCGCCCCGCCCGCCGAAAGCCCCGCGCGTCCGGCGCCTTCGCCGCATGCGGCGCGCCGGGATGGGCGGGCCCGTCGCGGCGCCCTAGGTTGCGCCGCCGATGCAACGCCCGAGGATGCGCCGCCTGATGATCCGCCGCTCCCGACACCGCCAGCGCCTTCGCCGCGGCCTTCGCCGCGCGGCGAAAGCCCTTGCGACGCTGCTGCTCTGCGCCGCCTGCGCGACGCCTCCCCGCGCCGTGCCCAACCTCGACTACGCCGATCTGGAACGCGATCTTCTCGCCGTCGGGCTGCTGCGCACCGAGACGGCGCCCGCCGACGCGCCCTACGACGCCGCCGATCTGGCCCGCAATTTCGAGCGCATCGCCCTGTTCTTCGAGACGGAGCAGGCGGGCGCCGCCCCGGCCGAGGCCACGGGGCTCAACCGCTGGAACACGGGCAAGACCATCTTCTGGCGCTTCGACGGGGCGCCCTCGCCCGAGCTGGAGGACGAAATGCGTCGTCTTTCGGTGCGCGTTCAGCTTCTGACCGGGCTGAACATGTTTCGCGCCGGTCCGGGGGCGGCCCCGAACCTATCCATCGGCGTGCTCGATTCCCTCGGCCGCGCCGAACTGGCGGAGCAGTTGCGCCGCGACGGCGTCGAGGAGGAGCTCGAGCTCCTGATGAACTGGACCCGCGGGCAGGACGTGCTGTGCATGGCGCTGCTGAGCTATGCCGCGCCGAACGTGATCGACGCCGCCTTCATCTTCATCCCGGCGGAGCTGTCGCCCCTGATGTTGAAATCCTGCCTGCACGAGGAGGTGATCCAGTCGCTGGGCCTGCCCAACGACGACCTCGGCGCTCGCCCGTCGATCTTCAACGACGACGAGGAGTTCGCCTATCTCACGCGGCACGACGAAGACCTGCTGCGCATCCTCTACGACGACCGTCTGCGCCCCGGCATGACGGCGGAGGAGGCGCGGCCGGTCGTGCGGCGCATCATCCGCGAGCTGGGCCTGCCGTCCGCGTCGGGGAGCTGAGGCGCGGCGGCGCGGCGGCGCGTCCCAGCGCGCTCCGGTCGCGGGGACGTGGGATGCGTTCGCGGCCGCGGGCGGGTTACATGAATGCGTTGATCCCGAGCCTTGCGGAACGCCGTCATGCCCTTCGCCCAGTCTCCGCCGCGCCGTCGCCCGACCCTCCGCCTCGGCGGGGTCGGCGCCGCGCTTGTCGCCGCCGGTCTGCTGGCGGCCTGCGGGCCGCCCAGTTTCGAGCGTCTGGTGGAGCGGAACGATGCGCGGCTGCGGGCCGCCGGCTTTCTGCGCACCGATCCGGCCCCCGCCGACGTGCCCTATGACGCG
The DNA here is from genome assembly GCA_039816075.1 of Pseudomonadota bacterium. Lineage (GTDB taxonomy): Bacteria > Pseudomonadota > Alphaproteobacteria > Rhodobacterales > Rhodobacteraceae > Albimonas. Next base: position 4,595 of record JBCBYE010000244.1, read on the forward strand.
GCCGACCTGGCGCGGAATTTCGAGCGCATCGCCTTCTTCGTGGAGACCGAGCAGGGCGCCGCCGGCACGGGCCGGCCGCGCCCGGTGCGCAAATGGCGCGTCGACGGCCCGCCGATCACCTGGAGCCTGCGCGGCGCCGACGCCGCCTCCACCGCCGAGACGGAGACGTTCATGGCGCGTCTGGCGCGGCTGACCGGGGCGCCGCTGCGCCGGTCGACCACGCCGCGGGGCGCCGACATCACCATCTACATCCTCGATCCGGAGGAACGCTACCAGCTGGGCCAGACCCTGCGCGCCCGCGGCGGCACGCCGCCCGAGACCCTGATGGCTTGGATCGACGGCGAGCAGGTGCTGTGCCTGGGCTTCTTCCGGCTGGACGACGACGGCTGGATCGAGAGCGCCATCGTCGGCATCCCGCAGGAGCTGACGCCCCTCTACATGCGCCATTGCGTGCAGGAGGAGCTGGCCCAGACCATGGGCCTGACCAACGACGACACCCGCGTGCGCCCGTCGATCTTCAACGACCGCAACGAATTCGCGCTGCTGACCCGCCATGACGAGGACCTGCTGCGCATCCTCTACGACGAGCGTCTGCGCCCCGGCATGACGGCGGCGGAGGCGATGCCCCTGGTGCCCGGCATCATCGAGGATCAGGGCCTGCCCTCCGCCGCGGCGGAATGACGGCGCGCCGACATCCGTTGCGCCGCGCGGCCGTCCGTGCGTTGATGACGCAGGGACCGCGCGGGGGGCGCGCGGGGCCGGAGGCATGAGGCCCGGCCACGGGCCGTCCGCCGACCCGGCCGTCGAATGGGAGCGGATGCCATGAACGCCAGACGCCGCGCGGCCGCCGCCGCGCTTTTCGCCGGGATCTGCGCCGCGGCCGCCTCGCCGGCTTCGGCGCTGCCCGTGACGGTCTTCGGCGCGCTGTCGTCGGCGACGTTCGACGCCGATCCGGGGCCGGGCGTCGTGCCCGTGGTCGGCGAGGTCGCCTTCACGGCCACGGCCGACACCGACGATCTGACCGACGTGAGCACCTTGGCGACGATCTTCCCGGGCCTGCCGCTGCGGACCCTGACGCCCAGCCTGGGCGGCATCGCGCTGCCGACCCTGGCGCTCGATCCCGGCGACGCGTTCGTGATCACCGACGGCAGGGACCTGGGGCTGGCCTTCGACCTGCCGGGCGACGGAACATCCGTGCCGGTCGCCGTCGCCTCGACCAGTTCGAACGGGCTGGGCGACCTGCTGCCGGCGGGCTTTCTTTTCGACGCGTCCGTGCCGCTCACGCCGGCGTCGGTCGCCATCACGAACGATCTGATCGACACGCCGCTGTCCTCGCTGTCGCCGGGCCTGGCGGCCTTCGACGTGGCGCTGCTGGACTTCGGGGCGCCGACCTCCTCGTTGGCGCTGGGTCCCGGCGCGTTCTCCTTCGCGCTGGAGGAGGGCGGGGCCGAGGTGCCGCTGCCCGCCGCGCTGCCCCTGGCGCTGGGCGCCTTCGGCGGGCTGGCCTGGCTCGCGCGCCGACGCAGGGCCTGAGCGCGCGCGACGGGTTCCGCTCGCCTGAGACGCCGGGGCAGGGGATGGAAGTCCCCGCGCCTGGGGCGCGATCAGCCTCCCGCGCCTTGGGCGCGATCAGTCCCCCGCGCCTAGGGCGCGATCAGTCCCCCGCGCCTAGGGCGCGATCAGGCCCCCGCGCCTAGGGCGCGATCAGGCCCAGAACCAGGGCGCGGGCCACGGCCTGTTCGCGCGTGGCGGCGCCCAGCCGGCGGCGCGCCTCGGCCAGGTGCACCTCCACCATCCGCTCCGACAGGCCCATGGCCTCGGCGATGCGCGCC
>JBCBYE010000828.1:0-1749 GCA_039816075.1 Pseudomonadota bacterium
ACGCGCGTCTCGCCTCCTACCCCAAGCCCGTGGTCACGCTCGTGGACGGCATCGTCATGGGCGGCGGCGTCGGCGTCTCCGCCCATGCCTCGCACCGCGTCGTCACCGAAAACACCGTGCTCGCCATGCCCGAATGCGGCATCGGCCTGATCCCCGACGTGGGCGGCAGCTGGTTCCTCGCCTACGCGCCCGGCCGCCTGGGCGAGTTCCTCGGCCTCACCGGCACGCGCATCGGCGCCGCCGACGCCATCCATACCGGCTTCGCCGACGCCTACGTGCCCGCGATCCGCCTGCCCCGCCTGATCGAGCAGCTGTGCGAGACGGGCTCCCCCGTCCTCGTCGCCGCCCACTCCGCCGACGCGCTGGCCATCCGCGACCCTGCGGTCAAGCCGCTGGGCCCCTTCCTGCGGGACGAAGCCGACCACGCCTTCGCCGCCAAGACGCCGTTGGAGATCCTGGAGCGGCTGCAGGCGCTCGACAGCGACTGGGCCGCGGCCGCCGCCAAGGCCCTGCGCCGCGCCTGCCCGCTTTCGGTCGCCTGCGCGCTGCTGGCGATCCGCAAGGCGCGCTCCATGACCCGGATCGAGGACGCCCTGGCGCAGGAATACCGCTTCGCCTGGCGCTGTTCCGAAGACGGAGAGTTCCTTGAAGGCATCCGCGCCGCCGTCGTCGACAAGGACCGCGCGCCGAACTGGGCGACCGCTCGGCTGGAGGATGTGACCGACGCGCAGGCGCAGGCCATGCTCGCGGATCTGGGCGACGACGAACTGACATTCTGAGGGGGGAGGACCTCGCCATGCGCATCGGCTTCATCGGACTGGGCAACATGGGCGCGCCCATGGCCGCCAACCTCGTCGCCGCGGGGCATGAGGTGACCGGCTTCGACGTGGCCGGAACGGCGGTGGAGGGCGTCGCCCCCGCCGCCTCCGCCGCAGAGGCCGCCGCCGCGCGCGACGCCGTGATCTCCATGCTGCCCGACGGCGCCGTGCTGCGCGACGTGGCCGCGCAGGTCGTGCCGGCGATGACCGAAGGCGCTGTGTTCATAGATTGCTCCACCGTCGACGTGGACAGCGCCCGCGCCGCCCATGACCTGGCCGCCGGCGCCGGTCTCCTGTCGGTCGACGCCCCGGTCTCGGGCGGCGTCGGCGGCGCGGCGGCGGGAACGCTGACCTTCATGTGCGGCGGGGCCGAACCCGCCTTCGCCGCAGCCGAACCCCTGTTCGCGATCATGGGCCGGAAGGCCGTCCATTGCGGCGGACCGGGCGCGGGCCAGTCCGCCAAGATCTGCAACAACATGATCCTCGGCATCTCCATGATCGGCGTGTGCGAGGCCTTCAACCTCGCCGACCGCCTCGGCCTCGACCGCCAATCCATGTTCGACGTGGTCTCCACCTCCTCCGGCTATTGCTGGAGCCTCAACGCCTACTGCCCCGCGCCCGGCGTCGGCCCGCAGAGCCCGTCGGACAACGACTACGCGCCCGGCTTCGCCGCCGACCTGATGCTCAAGGACCTGCGCCTCAGCCAGCAGGCGGCCGAGGGCGTGGACGCCGACACGCCCATGGGCGCCGCCGCGGCCGAACTCTACCGTCGGTTCGTGGAGGATGAGGACGGCGCCGGCCGGGACTTCTCCGCCATGCTGCCCCGCTTCGAGGGCCGCTCCCGCGGCTGAGGCGACGCCGGAGGGACCGGCCGGGCGCCGTCTCGCCCCGGACTTGATCCGGGGCCTCCTGCGGCCGGCCGCGGGGCGAC
>JBCBYE010000474.1:0-3961 GCA_039816075.1 Pseudomonadota bacterium
CCCGCGCCGACGCCGCCCGGGACGACCCCGTTCTCGCGACACGCCTCACCGGCCTCTTCGCCGACCTATCCGCCCGCCTGCGCGCGCGCCCCGCGCTGCGCGCGCAGATCGACGCCGGCCTGCGCGACGCCGTGGCGCGGCTGGCGGCGGATCAGAAGCGCAACGTCTCCGCCTTCATCGCCGAGCAGGTCAAATCCTGGGACTTCCGCCAGCTGACCCTGCTGATCGAAGCCAATGTGGGCCGCGACCTGCAATTCATCCGCTTCAACGGCATGATCGTCGGCGGCCTCGCGGGCCTCGCGCTTTTCGCCCTCGAACGCATCTTGATTTGAAATCGCCGTGCGCCCCCGGCAGGGTTGCGCCACCCTCCCATTGTGCGAAAGGCCCCTTCGCCATGACCGACAAGACTCCCATGGACAGCTTCATGGACGCCTTCAAGACCTTCGGCGCCGATCTCAAGCTGCCCGGACCGCAGGTGGACGAGTTGCTCGACCACCATCGCAAGAACCTCCAGGCCCTGCAGGAGGCCGCGCAGGTCGCCTCCGCCGGCGGCCAGACCATGTTGGAAAAGCAGCGCGCCGCGCTGGAAGAGAGCCTCGCCGCCGTGGCCGACATGGTCCAGAAGGCGCCCGAGGCCGCCAAGGAGCCGACGTCGATGATCTCCGATCAGGCGGAGCTGGCGCGCAAGTCCTTTGAGATGGCGCTCAAGAACGCCGGCGAAATGAACGAGATCGCGCGCGAAAGCGGGATGGAGGCGTTCAACATCCTGCGCGCGCGCATGCAGGAAAGCCTGTCCGAACTGACCGCGGGCATGACCCCCGGCAAGAAGGACTGAGCGGCGGGGACGGGCGGTCCGCTCAGGCGGCCGCCCGCTCCGGCTTGGGATAGACGAAGCCGCGGGCGCCGGTTCGGTCGAAGGGCGCCCAGCCGCCCTCCGCCTGCGCCAGCCGGTCGGCGATGGCGTAGAGCGCGGCGGGATGGTGGCCCAGGCCGCAATGGCTGGCGGCCACCTCGATGTTCTCCGCCTGCGGCCCCTCGGCCTCCATGCAGCTGCGCCAGGCGCAGATGCCGTCGGTCTTGGAATAGATCGCCGTCGTGGGCACCGGCGGGGTCTTGGAGATCGCGCCGCCCATGTGCCGGTCGTTGTCCTCCACCGACTGGCCGGAGGCGAGCTGATAGACCCGCCAGGCGTTCGTCGCCCGCGGATCGCCGTTGAACGGGCTGCCCAGCGAGATCACCTGGCGCACCAGCTCCGGCCGCATCTTGGCCAGCTGCCTCGCGTAGATTCCGCCCAGGCTCCAGCCCACGATGGACACCTTGCGCCCGGACGTGTCGGCCAGCTCCTCCAGACGCGCGATCAGCCCCTCTTCCACGCCGGGCAAGGGGCCGTAGTTGCGGCCCATCTCCCAGCCGTAGGTGCGGTAGCCGAGGGTGCGCAGCCAGCCGCGCAGGGGCCGCGTGGCCCGATCCGAGGTGATGAGCCCCGGCAGCACCAGCACCGGCTGCCCATCGCCGCGGGGCGAGATCGCGGTCAGCGCCGGCCAGCTGAGAGAGAACCCCAAAAGTTCGGGGATCGCACGCATCTCCATCATCAGAAGCGTGCGGCTCGGCGGCTTCATCGCGACGTCGGCCATGGCGGTGTCTCCCACAGTCGCGACGATGCGGACGCCGCGCATTCCGTCCTGTGGAAAGAACTATAGGGTGCGACAATCTGGACGCCAGTCAGGATCGCCCGTTCTGACGCCAAGTCATGCCTACGACTTGGGCGCCGGCTTGCGCGCCGGCGCCCGGCGCGCGCGCGGTTTGGCCGGAGGCTCGTCCTGCGTTTCCTTCGCCTTGGCAGGTTTGCGGGGCGCGGCCGCGCGTTTCGGCGCCTCGGCGGCGGCTTCCGCTGCGGCAGCCTTGGGCTTGGCCGCCGCGCGCGGCTTGGCGGGGGCCTTGGGCTTCGCAGCAGGTTTCGCAGCAGGTTTCGCAGCAGGTTTCGCAGCGGGCTTCGCGGCGGCCTTAGCCGCAGGTCTCGCGACCGGTTTCGGGGCCGCCTCGGCGGCGGTCTTCGTCGCGGATTCCGCAGCCGGTGTCGACGCCGCGGGCTTGGCCTTCGCCGGCGGCTTCGGCGCCGCCTCCGCATTCGGCGCCGCCTTGCCCGCCGGCGCCGCCTTCGCCTCCGTCTTGCCCAGCACCGCCGCCGCCAGCTCGTCGAACGCCACGACCAGAAGGTCGCCCATCCGCTCCGCATCGGGGACGGAGGCGCGATCCGCCGTCACCCCGAAATCCAGTCCGTCGATATAGCTCTGCACCGTGAAGTTCAGGCCGACCCCATGCGCCGGGATCGACACCGGATAAAGCGCCGACACCTTGGCCCCCGCGCAATACAGCGGCACCGGCGGCCCGGCATTGTTGGAGATCACCACGTTCACCGGGTTGGGCATCACATCCGCCAGCCGCGTCTGGCCGAAGAGCTGCATCAGCCCCGGCAGCAGCATCGGCGCGCCCAGCACCGTGTAGTCGCTCGGCGCCACGTCCTTCACGCTGCCCGCCAGGGTCTTGGTGGACCGGCTCTCCTCGTGAATCTTCATCAATCGCTTGACCGGGTCGCCGTAATTGGTGGCGAGCGGGCAGTTCATGCCGAAAACCTGGTTGTTGAGGTCCGTGTTGCCGGCCTCGCGCATGGAGATCGGTACGAACGCGATCAGCGCCGCGTCCGGCAGCTGGTGCTTCTCGTCCAGATATTGGCGCAGCGCCCCGGCGCAGGTGGCCATGACCACGTCGTTGATCTTCACGCCCGTGGCCTTGCAGATCGCCTTGGCCGTGCTCAGCCGAACCGTGCGGGCGGCATAGGACCGCTCCGCCCCGATGGTCCCGTTGAACGCCGTCTTGGGGGCGAGCACCTGCGGCAGCCCCAGCCCGCCCTTCAGCGCAGGCGCGATCAGATCGGCGGCCTGGCCGGCGGCCTTGGGCAGCGCCTCCATCACCTTGAGCTGCTGGCGCATCAGATTGGCGGCCATGTCGTGCAGGCCCAGGATCGCCCGCTCCGGCACGCTGGGCTTGCGCTCGGCCGGCTTGGGTTCCGGCGGCTCGACCTGTCGCGGCACGGGCGTCAGATCGTAAAGCGCCTTGGTGATGACCATGCCCGCGCCGCCGTCGATGGCCGCATGATGGACCTTCGAATAGAGCGCCACGCGCCCGTCGGCGAGCCCCTCGATCACCGTGAACTGCCACAGCGGCCTGGTCCGGTCGAGCCGCTGGGAGTGCAGATCCCCGACCAGATCCTCCAGCTGCTTGAACGTGCCGGGCGCCGGCACGGTCGCGGACTGGATGTGGTGGTCGAGATCCACCTCCGCATCGACCCAGCCGGGATGGTCCATCTCCAGCACGGTCTTGGCCAGCTTCTTGCCGAAGATCGGGATCAGGTGCACCCGGCCGCGAAAGAAGCTCTTGAAATGCGCGTGAAACGAGCCTTCGAAACCCTCGGGCAGCTCGTAAAGCGTCAGACCCGCCACATGCATCGGCGTTTCGGGCGTTTCGAGATACAGGAACGAGGCGTCCTGACCGCTCAGCTGCTTGTAGGACATCCGGCTTCCTCCCTGGGGTCTTTTGCCGCCACTTTCAGACGATTCCGCCTCAGCCGCAATCGCGCGCGCCGGACGGGACAGTTTCCCTTTTCTCGGCTATAGGTCCCGCGACGAAACCGGTCCAGCCAAGAAGAGAAGATCCCCATGGCCCAGGAAACGCCGAAGCCTTCCCCGGACGCCGCCCCCCAAAGCCCCGCGGACGAGATCGCCCGCAGCGCTTCGGAAAGCACGCTCGCCCTCAACCCCATCGTCGGCGTGCGCGGGCAAGACCTGCTGGCCGCCGGCGCAGGCGTCATGCGCGTGATGGCCAGCCAGCCGCAGATGATGGCCAAGGCCTGGATGGGCTTCGCCGCCGAGATGGGCGACATCATGCTGGGCCGGTCCGAGCG
>JBCBYE010000448.1:0-4145 GCA_039816075.1 Pseudomonadota bacterium
ACGCCGTCGCCTTCCGCGTCGGCGGCACGGAGCTGGGCGAGCTGCTGTCCGCCTCCGGCGGCGCTCCGCTGCACGTCGCCGGGCGGCTGGAGGTCGACGATTGGGGCGGGCGGCGCAAGGCCCGCCTGCGGGTGGAGGACGCGGCCCCCGCCGCGTGACCCCCGCCGCGCCGTCGCTCCCTCCCTCGACGCCGCCGCGCCGCCTCCCGGCCGGACGCGGGTGGGCGGGCGGGGCGTTCGGCCGGGAGGCGGCGCGGCGGTCCCGCCCCATGCGACGCGGGTTCGATCGGGCCCGCTTGCAAGCCGCGCGACGCGCCGCTATTCACCCCCGCGGAGCGCCCTTCGTCTAGTGGTCTAGGACGCCGCCCTTTCACGGCGGAAACACGGGTTCGAGTCCCGTAGGGCGTACCATCGCTTCACCCCCTCGGCGCCTCGGCGGCGCCGTTTTCCTTGCACCTGACGCCGCGCCGCGTATGGTGCGAGGCCAAGCGAGCCTGCCCATGGCAGGCGCGCTTTTCGCATTGGCAGCAGAGGACCTGAGAGCCATAGCCCGCAGACCGCATCACGCCCCCCCCACCCGGGAGACCGGACCCCGCGTCAACGACCGTATCCGAGTCCCCGAAATCCGACTCATCGATCACGAAGGCGAAAACCACGGGGTCGTCACCCCCGCCGACGCGATGAGAATGGCCGAGGCCGTGGGGCTCGACCTGGTTGAGATCTCGCCGAACGCCGCGCCGCCCGTGTGCAAGATCATGGACTTCGGCAAGTTCAAATATGAACAGCAGAAGAAGGCGGCCGAGGCGAAGAAGAAGCAGAAGGTCATCGAGGTCAAAGAGGTCAAGTTCCGGCCGAACATCGATACGCACGACTATGACGTGAAGATGCGGAACGTGACGCGCTTTCTCGAAGACGGCGACAAGGTCAAGGTCACCCTGCGCTTTCGCGGCCGCGAAATGGCTCACCAGGAGCTGGGCCGCGACGTGCTGCATCGGGTGGCCAAGGACACCGAAGAGCTCGGCAAGGTCGAGAGCATGCCCAAGATGGAAGGCCGCCAGATGATCATGGTGATCGGTCCGGCCAAGACCTGATCGACATGGTCGACGTGACGGCCAGCCGCCCGGGCGTCGACGACGCGGGCGGCGGCAAGCTCTTCGCCCCCGCCGCCGGCCGCAACGCCGCGGCGGTGGCCGAGGCGCTGGTCCGCCTGCTGGGCGACCTGCCCGGCGGCGAGGTGCTGGAGATCGGCGCGGGCACCGGCCAGCACGCCGTGGCCTGCGCCGCCGCCCTGCCCCGGCTGAGCTGGCGGCCGACGGACCCGGACCCCGCGCATCTCGCCTCCATCGCCGCATGGGCGACGGAGGCGGCGCTGCCCAACCTTCGGGCGCCGCTGCAGCTGAACGTGGTCGGCGAATGGCCCGCGGCCGCGCCGGCCGCGCCCATCGCCCTTTACGCCGCCAACGTGGTGCACATCGCGCCCTGGACCGTGGCGGAGGCGATTTTCGCCGGCGCCGGCGCCCGACTGGCCCCCGGCGGCCGGCTGATGCTCTACGGCCCGTTCTTCGATCAGGGCGACGCGACGGAGGGCAACCGCGCGTTCGATCGCAGCCTGCGCGGCCGAGACCCCGCCTGGGGCCTGCGCGACATCCGGGATCTCGATGCGCTGGCCGCCCGCTGCCGTCTCGGCCCGGCGCAACGCACGGCGATGCCGGCGAACAACCTGATCCTCAGCTTTCGACGCTGACGCGCCGCGCCCCGAAAAGCCGCGCCCCGACAAGCCCCGCCGCGCCAAGCGCCTCGACGACGCCGCCCTCCGCCGCTACCTTCGCCCCATGGCAGAGGATCGCAGCTGGCACGACATGGGCGGACTGCCCGCAGGCGACATCGACGCCGCGGAGCATGACTACGCCCTTTGGGAAAAACGGGTGGACGCCCTCTACATGCTTTGCACAGCGCGGGGCTGGTTCGCGGTGGACGCGCTGCGCCGCGCGCTGGAGGACATGGGCGAGGACGTGTTCGAAAACCACAGCTACTACGAGCGCTGGATCGAGGCCGTGAACCGCAACCTGGTGGAGGCGGGCGTCTACTCCACCGCCGACCTGTCCGCCAAGCTGGCCGAGGTGAAGGCCCGCGGCGAAACCTACGCCGAGGCGTCGCTGGGCGATGGCTGAGCGGGTGCGCGTCAAGACCTGGGCGCCGCGCGGCTTTCACGTGCGCGCGCCCTGGTACCTGCGCGGCAAGACCGGCGTGGTGGAACGGCGCCTGGGCGCCTTCCGCAACCCCGAGGATCTCGCCTATCACCGCGAGGCGCAGAAGATCGAGCTGGTGCGCGTACGCTTCACCATGGCCGAGATCTGGGGCGACCGGGCCGAAACGCCCGAGGATACGCTCGACGCCGAAATCTTCGTTCACTGGCTGGAACCTGCCGAGGGCGCCGATGCCGCATGACCATCACGATCACGGGCTGAGCCCCTCGGGCCATCCTTACCGCGCCGACCAGGACGCGCCGCTGACCCATCACCAGGCGCTGGAGATCGCGGTGCGCGAGCTGCTGCTGGAGAAGGGCCATTTCACGCCGGAGCAGATCGCCGCGGCGGTGGACCGGATGGATGCGCGCAGCCCGGCCATCGGCGCGCGCGTGGTGGCGCGGGCCTGGACCGACGCCGCCTTCAAGGCGCGCCTGCTGACCGACGGCTCCGCCGCGGCGCGGGAGCTCGGCGCGGACATCGACGCGCTGCAGCTGATCGCGGTGGAGAACACCGCCGACCTGCACAACGTGATCGTCTGCACCCTGTGCTCCTGCTACCCGCGCACGCTGCTGGGCATTCCCCCGGATTGGTACAAGCAGCGCGCCTATCGCTCCCGCACGGTGATCGAGCCGCGGGCGGTGCTGCGCGAATTCGGGCTGAACCTGCCTGCGGAGACCACGGTGCGCGTGCACGATTCCACCGCCGACATGCGCTACATCGTGCTGCCGGCCCGACCCGAGGGGACCGAAGGGTGGAGCGAGGACGACCTCGCCGCCCTCGTCACCCGCGACTGCATGATCGGCGTCGCCGTCCCCCGGCCCAAGGCGGCGGAGGCGCAGGCCGCCGAATGACCGCGCCATGACCGCGCCGCGCGCGCCCCGCGCCCTGCTGCAGGGCGAAACGGGGGGCGTCCTTCTGGTCGTCACCTCCATCCTCGTGTTTTCGGTGATGGATCTGGCCGTGAAACATCTGACCGTCACGCATGATCCGCTGCAGGTGGTGTGGGCGCGCTTCACCTCGCAATGCGTTTGGGCGTTCCTGCTGCTGGCGCCGCGCGTGCCGCGCCTGATGCGCACGAACCGGCCGGGGCTGCACGTCCTGCGCTCCGCCTTCATCTTCGGCGCCAGCTTCAGCTTCTTCACGGCGCTGGCCAACATGCCCTTGGCCGAGGCCATCGCGATCTTTCAGGTGGCGCCGTTGATCATCACCGCGCTCGCCTTCTTCGTGCTGCGGGAGCCGGTCGGTCCGCGCCGCTGGGGCGGCGTCGCGGCGGGCTTTCTTGGCGCGATGATCATCATCCGCCCCGGGGGCGACGTCTTCACCTGGCACTCCGTCCTGCCGCTGATCGCGGCGGGCTGCTACGCGGGCTACGCCGTGACCACGCGCTTCGTGGGAACGACCGAGAGCCCGTGGACCTCGTTCCTCTACACCGGCCTCTTCGGCGCGCTGGCGGCGAGCCTGGCGCTGCCCTTCACCTGGACCACGCCGACTCCCATGGGCGCCGCGCTGATGGCGACCTTCGGCATGCTGGGCGGCATCGGCCATCTGTGCCTGATCCTGGCGCTGCAGCGCGCGTCGGCTTCGGTCGTGGCGCCGTTCACCTACCTGGCGCTGGTCTTCGGCGCGATCTGGGGGTTCTTCATTTTCGCCGAAACGCCGGATCGTTGGACCGTCGCAGGCGCGGCGGTGGTCGTCTCCGCCGGCCTCTACGTCTGGTGGCGGGAGCGTGCGAGGCAGAGCGCATGAGGCGCCGCCGCAGCCTGGGCGCGCGCGCCCTTCATGCGCTGGAAATCGCCGCCGTGCGCCTGGCGCTGCTGCTGACCGCGCCGCTGCCCGACGATCGCTTCATCCGGCTGGCCGGGGCGGTCGGCCGCTGGGCGACGCCGCGCCTGCCGCC
>JBCBYE010000269.1:0-6127 GCA_039816075.1 Pseudomonadota bacterium
CCACGCCGCGCCGGGCGGCGAGGGCCGCGCCCAGAACGAAGCCCATGGCGTCGAGGCCGCCGACGCAGTCGAACTCCAGATCGCCGATGTCGGCGTCGAGATCATCGAGCAGGTCGGAGAACGCCGCGGCGTTGAGATACAGCGACGTCGGATCGAGCCAGGCGAAACGAGCCCCCTTGGTGTTCGGCGCCATCAGGCGCAGATACCAGCGATCGTCGCGGGGGCCTTTGGGATCGGATGGGGTCATCGGACGGCTCCTCCGCCAAGCTTCCGGGTCGCGCGCAGCAGGGCGGCGAGGCGCGCGGGGTCGAGATTGTGAAAGTCGCCCTCTCGGTTGATGCCCGTGGCGACGAGGACGGCGTCGACCTCGGCGTAGCGGGCGATGTTGTCGGGCGTCACGCCCGAGGCGAGCGCGAGAGGACGGTCGCCCAGCGCCCGGCGGAAGACGGCGACCTTTCGGTCCTCCGCCTCCACCCCCGTGGCGGCGCCGGAGGTTGTGGTCACGTCGAGCCGCGCGCCGCCGAGGCGGGCGGCGGCGGGCCAGTCGCCTTCGGCGACGGGGCGCTGCTTCTTGAACGCCACGCCGGCGAAGAGCAGACCCTGCCAACCGCTGTCGGCGCGGGCCGCTTCGGCGGCGTCGGCCTCCGGCTGCGCGTCGGACCGCTCATCGAGGCGGGCGTCGTCGGCCCAGCAGGCGTCGAGGGGCAGCCCCCGCGCCTGCAGCGCCCCCAGGCGCGGATACGCCTGCGCCGCCGGCACGGCGAGGAAGTTGACGCCGAGCCAGAGGCGCGGATGCGCCCGCCGCGCCGCCTCGATGATCGGAAGAAAGGCGCCGACGCCGAAATCGTGATTGATCAGGAAGCAGCCTGCGGCTCCCTCCCCTGCGCAGATCGCAAGGTTGTGGAGCGTTTGCGCCGGGTCCAGCACATGGATCACCGGCAGCACGACCGGGCCGGGGGCCTTGAACAGCCGATGAAACTCGTCCCGCGTCATGATCCCCGCTCGATCCCCGATGGCGGCCGCGCCCGTTGGCGCCGGACTTGCTTTGCCTATGAAAGGGTTCCGCCCCCGCTTGCCACGCGCGACCGAAGCATGGCGAGATCGAGCATGCGAAAGAACGACAGGAAGGTGAAGTCCATGAGCGACCGCAAGAAGACCCTCGGCCTGATCGCGCCGAGCCGGCGCGAGCTGCTGCGCTACGGCGCGGCCGGTGTGACCGCGGGCCTCGCCGCGCCCTATGTGAACCGGGCCTGGGCGCAGACGACCGAGATCAACATGCTGGCCTGGTACGGACATGGCGAGTCGGACATCGTCGGCGCCTTTGAAGAGGCGAACAACGTCAAGTTCGTTCCCAAATACTACGCCGGCGGCGACAACATGCTTGCGCTCATCGCCCAGTCGCCCCCAGGCACCTACGACGTGATCCTGTCGGATGCGGAGTTCGTGCAGCAGCTGAATCTGGCCGGCTACATCGAGCCGCTGGACGAAGCCGATTATCCGTTCGACGACATGTTGCACGAGGACTTCGCCAAGTTCCCCGGCCATTGGGACGGCGACACGCTGTTTTCGATGATGGTGCGCTTCGGCCATCTGGGCGTCAGCTACAACACCACGGCGCTGTCCGCCGAAGAGGCGCAATCCTACGCCTGCTTCTGGAACGACGCGGTCAAGGGCAAGGTCGGCCATTTCGACTGGCACCTGCCGACGCTGGGCATGATCAGCCTCTACAACGGCAACGGCGCCGGCCTGTGGGACCTGGACGATGCCCGATGGGACGCGGTGCAGGAGACGACGTTGAGCCTGCGCCCCCAGGTCGGTGGCTATTTCGACTACGGCGGCACGTTCAACAGCCTCAAGAACGGCGAGATGCTGGCCATGTGCGGCATCGGCGACTGGATCACCGGCGTTCTGGAAAAGGACGGGGCGCCGGTCGCCTCTGTCATCCCGACCGAAGGCGGCATCCAGTGGACGGAGAGCTATTGCATCGGCAAGGGCTCGGCCAAGGCGGACCTCGTGAAGACCTTCATCCAGTACATGATGAGCCCCGAGGGCCAGGTGAAGTCGGCGCAGATGGCCGCCTATCCGGGTCACTGCATCACCAAGGCCGGTCGGGCGATGCTCAACGACGTGGATCCCGGCGAATCCGCGCGCACCGGGCAGATCGACGGGCTGCCGAATGACCCCATCGTGCTGATCGACGAGGGGCGCATCCATTACCGCGACATCCCCGTGCAGCAGAGCCTGGAGGACTGGAACGACTTCTGGTCCGAGTACAAGAACGCCTGAGGGCGCCCGCGGGGCCGGCGCGCGCGCCGGCCCCGCCGCGAGGGGAAACCGCATGTCCGACGGCGCCAAGGGCTCCACCGTCTACGCCATGACGTTCCGCCTGCCGCTGCTGGTCTGGTCGGCGCTGTTCTTTCTTGGGCCGCTGCTGTTCATGGCGGCGATGTCGTTCTTCCTGGTGAAGAACTACCGGATGACCGAAGCCTTCGAGACGGTCAATTGGGCCCGCATGCTGTCGCGCGGCTATTTCTGGGACAGCTGGCGCTACACGCTGGGCATGGCGGCCGCCGGCGCCGCGGCGGCCTCGCTGATCGCGTTTCCCGCCGCCTGGACGCTGGCCTTTCGCGCCGGCGCGACGCAGCGGCGCTGGGCGATCTCGCTGCTGATCATCCCGTTCTTCACCAGTTATCTGGTGCGCGTTTTCGCCTGGTTCGTGATCCTGGCCGAGGCGGGGCCGATCAACGCCGTCATCGGCGGGTTGGGCGCGGGGCCGGTGACGATGCTCAACACGCCCTTCGGCACGCTGGTCGGGTATCTGACGCTGACGCTGCCGCTGGTGGTGATCCTGCAGACCCTGGCGCTGAGCGGGGTCGACCGGGACCAGATCGCGGCGGCGCGCAATCTGGGCTGCCCCCCGGGGCGGCTGCTGACCGCGGTGGTGCTGCCGGCGGCCAAGACGGGCCTGGTGATCGCCGCGCTCATCTGCTTCATCCTCAGCTTCGGCGACTTCGTCAGCCCGTACTATCTGGGCGGCTCCACCCCGCCGACGCTGCCGATCCTGATCATCGACACCACCAAGTCGGGACAGCAATGGCCGCGCGCCGCGGTGGTCGCGCTGATGATGATGGCGACGCTGATCACGATCGCCTTCGCCGCGGTCACCTACGCCTATGCCAAGCGGGGGACCCGGGCATGACGGCGCGGCTGCTGCCCCTGGCGCTGGCGGTATGGACGGCGGCGGTCTTCGCCTTCGTCTTCGCGCCCATCGCGGCGAGCGTCGTCTTCTCGTTCAACTCGGATCGGTTCCCGACCATCCCCTTGGGGGAGTTCACCTGGACCTGGTACGAAACGGTGTGGGCCGACCCGGATGCGTGGACCGCGACGCTGAACAGCCTTCAGGTCTCGCTCGCCTCGTCGGCGATCGCCACGGCGCTCGGCTTCGCCACGGCCTACACCGATTTCCGCTTCGGCTTTCGATTCAAGCCGGCCTATCTGGCGCTGGCGCTGCTGCCGCCGACGATCCCGCTGATCATCCTGGCGCTGGCCTCGCTGGCCTGGTTTTCGCGCATCGGGCTGTCGGGCACGCTTTGGGCGGTGATCGCGGCGCATGCGGTGCTGACGGCGCCCTTCGCCATGGCCATCATCCGCCTTCGGCTGAGCCAGATGGACGCCTCGCTGGAGGCGGCGGCGTGGAACCTGGGCGCGTCCGAGGCGCGGGCGCTGCGCGAAGTGATCCTGCCTTTCTGTCGGCCGGCGATCATCTCGGCCTTCTGCCTGACGGCCGCGGTCAGCTTCGACGAATTCACCATCGCCTGGTTCGTCTCCGGTCTGGAAAAGACCATCCCTGTGCATGTGCTGGAGATCGTGCAAGGCAACATCGACCCGCAGGTCAACGCCATCGGATCGATGGTCTTCGGCGCGTCGATGGCGATGGTCGCGCTGGCGCAGCTGGTCTTCATGTTCGGCGGCGCGCGCCGCGAGGAGGGGTCGCGATGACCGCGCTGATCGAGCTGCACGGCGTCGAAAAGCGCTTCGGCGACGCGGTGGCCGTGGCGCCGATGAACCTGGCGATCGAGGAAGGCGAGTTTCTGGCGATCATGGGCCCGTCCGGCTGCGGCAAGACCACGACGCTGCGCATGCTGGCGGGGCTGGAGGCGCCGACCTCGGGCGAGATCCGTCTGGGCGGCCGCCTGATGAACGACGTGCCGCCGCATGCGCGCGGCACGCCCCTCGTGTGGCAGTCGCTGGCGCTGTTTCCCTTCCTGACGGTGCAGGAGAACGTCGAGTTCGGCCTGAAGATGCAGGGCGTCGACAAGGCCGACCGTCGCCGCCGCGCCGGAGAGTGGCTGGAGCGCATGGGCATCGCCGATTTCGCCCCCCGCAACGTGGAGACGCTGTCGGGCGGCCAGCGCCAGCGCGTGGCTCTCGCGCGATCGCTGGTGACGGAGCCGCGGGTTCTGCTGCTGGACGAGCCGCTCTCGGCGCTCGATGCGCATCTGACCGTGCGCATGCAGGGGGAGCTGACGCGCCTGCAGCGGGAGCTGGGCATCACCTTCGTCTACGTGACCCATTCCCAGTCGGAGGCCTTCGCCATGGCCGACCGGGTGGTCATCATGAACGCGGGAACGGTGGCGCAGGTGGGCGCGCCGCGGCAGGTCTACCGCGCGCCGGCCGACCGTTTCGTGGCGGAGTTCGTGGGCGCCTCCAACATCGTGGCGGGCCGCGTGGTCTCGGCCGGGGGCGGCGTGGCGGAGGTGGAGGGACCTGCGGGCCGCTTTCGCCTCGCCGCGCCGGAGGCGCCCGCGGCGGGGGCTCAGGCGGAGTTCGCCATCGCCGCCGACCGCATCCGCATCGCGCGCGAGGCGCCGGCGGGAGCCGAGAACGCCGTGGCCGCCTCCGTCATCTCCGAAGAGTTCGTGGGGGCCATCGTGACGCTGTTTCTGGAAACCGCCGATGGGTCGGAGTTCAAGGTCCAGCTGCAGGAGCGGGAGCTGGCCGCGCTGTCCCTGCGCGCCGGCGACGGGTGCACGCTGTCCTGGCCGGCCGAGGCCGCGCATCTGCTGGGTCGCGGCTGATGCTCGCCCACCCCGTGCCCTGGCCGAACGGCGCGCGCTGCGCCTGCGCGATCACCTTCGACATGGACGCCGACAGCCTGATCCATATCGCCCGGCCGAAGGACAGCCACCAACGGCTCTACCCCGCTTCGATGGGTCGTTACGGGCCGAGCGTGGCGGTCCCGCGCATTCTGGAGACCTATCGCCGGCTGGGCCTGAAACAGTCCTTCTTCGTGCCGGGCTGGTGCCTGGAAGCCTATCCCGAGACCGTCGAGGCGATCCTGGAGGGCGGACACGAGATCGGCCATCACGGCTGGCTGCATGAGGACCCGGTGGAGGGCGGCGGCCAGCGCGCGGCGTTCGAACGGGCGCTGGAGGCGCACCAACGGCTCTGCGGCGCGGTCCCCCGCGGCTATCGCGCGCCGGTCTACAACATCACGCCCGAGGTGCTTGGCCTGATGACCGAGCATGGGCTGCGCTACGACAGCTCGTTGATGGCGGACGACGTGCCCTATCGGCTGCAGACCCCGGGCGGCCCGTTGTGGGAGATGCCGGTGCATTGGGGCACGGACGACTGGCCGCCCTTCGCCCACTACGAGGAAATCGGCTACATGATGCCGGTCCGATCGCCGTCGGAGGGGTTGGTGGGGTTCTGGGAGGAGTTCGAGGCGGCCTGCGAGGCCGGCGGCTTCTTCATGCTGATCGTCCATCCGTTCCTGACCGGGCGCCTGGCGCGCTGGCGGCAGGTGGAACGATGGCTGGAAGGCGTGCTGACCGAGCGCGACGTATGGTTCGCGCGGCTGGAGGACATCGCCGACCATCTCGACGGTCTCGTCGCCGGCGGCTGGAACCCGCGCGAAGATCGCCTGCCCTACCTGGACGCGCCGCCGGCGGCGGAACGCCCATGATCGGGCCGTCGCGGCGATGATCGCGCCCGAGGTCTCCAAGTCTTTCCTTTCCGTCCGGCCGCGCGGGCAGCCGCCGGGCCGACGCCGAGCGGGCGCCGAGCGGGCGCCGAAAGATCCATGGGCGCGAGGGTCGTGCGATCCTGATGCCTGCGGGCGAGACGC
>JBCBYE010000522.1:0-3609 GCA_039816075.1 Pseudomonadota bacterium
AACAGCGCCGCGCGGTCCGGCCGCCAGTTCTTGCGCAGATTGGCGATGTCGAACTGCACGTAGGAGAAGGCGAGGTAGGCCAGGACCACGCCCAGCACGCCCCAGAACCACCAGCGCTGGCGGCGCGCGGCGCGTTCCACATCCTCGGCGACGGACTCGAACACGGTCCGATCCAGGGTCGTCATGGTCATGTCCGCACCCCGATCAGCTTGGAGCGCATCCAGTCGGAGAGATAATCGAGCGCGATGATCGTTGCGACCAGCAGCACGAAGATCGCCGTCACGCGCCCGCCGTCGCGCCACTGGATCATCGTCGACAGCGCCTGGCCGATGCCGCCCGCGCCGAAGAAGCCCAGGATGGTCGAGGCGCGCACGTTGATCTCAAGCCGCAGGATCCCGTAGCTGAGGAACAGCGGCATGACCTGCGGCATCACGCCGAAGCGGATGCGGCTGAGCCAGGAGGCGCCGGTGGACTGCAGACCCTCCAGCGGCTTGTTGTCGATGTTCTCGATGGCTTCGGAGAACAGCTTGCCCAGCGCTCCGGCGGTGTGGATCCAGATGGCGATCACCGCGGGCAGCAAGCTTTTGCCCATCAGGTAGAGGAAGATCAGCGCGATCACGATCTCCGGAAACGAGCGGAAGAGATCGAGCATGCGGCGCGTGAAGGTCACCACGGCCTGGTTGCGCACGATGTTCTGCGAGGCGAAGCAGGCCAGCACCACCGCGAAGACGAAGCCCAGCAGCGTCGACAGCACCGCCATGTTCAGCGTCAGAAGCAGGTCCGGCACGAATTCCATGACCCGCGAGAACCAGCGCGCGAAACCGAGGTCGGCGCTCATGGCGATCATGTCCGCGGGAAAGTCGAAGATCTTGGAGATGCCTTGGCTGAACGGCGTCGCGTTGGCGGTGTTGGCCATGTCGATGCCGAACAGGACGATCACCGTGGTGATGGCGATCCCGATCAGAGTGTAGATGGTCTTGCGCCGCTGCAGCGTCTTGAGGCGATCCTCGAGCGACTGCAGATGCGCGGGAAAGGCGGCTGTGGTCATGGGGTCTCGCAGGCGATCACGGGGCGGGGGGGCTGCTGGGGGCGTCGCCGGCGACGGGCGCAGCGAAAAAGATGCGCGGCCCGGGGGCCGCGCATCCGAAGGATCGGGTCGATCAGTTGGTCTTCTGCGCGTCGATCTTGGCCTGACGGGCCTTCACGATGACCTCGTAGAACGAGTGATCGACGGGCACCCAGGCCTTGACGATGCCGTTGGCGATGTTCTCGGCGCACTCCGGATCGTTGGCCAGGATCCACTGCTTCATGCCGAGCATGGTATCCTTGGCCTCGCGCGGGAGGTCCTTCTTCATCACGATCGGGCCGTTGGGGATCAGGTTGGACGACCAGATCTGCTTGATGTCGTCCATGTTCAGGATGCCCTTGTCGACCATCTTGCGCAGGTTGCCCGAGGTGTAGCCCTCTTCCCACGCGCCAACGCCGGACACCCAAGTCACCGCGGCGTCGACGTCGCCGTTCAGCACCGCCAGAACGCCGTTCTCATGGCCGCCCTGGAAGGCGGTCTCGGAGAAGTAGGCGTCCACGTCGCCCACCTGGTCGATCAGCTCGATCGACGGGATCAGGTAGCCGGAGGTGGAGTTGGGGTCGGCGAAGCCCAGGGACTTGCCTTCCATGTCGTCGAGCGTCTCGATGCCGCTGTCCGCGCGGGTCACCATGACCGAGTAGTAGCCGGTGTCGCCGGTGGGCTGCATGCGGGTCATCACCGGCTCGCCCGCCTCGGGGTTCTGCAGGTAGAGACCGGCATAGGACGAGGCGCCGAACCAGGTGTAGTCGAGGTTGCCGCCGGCGAAGGATTCCATCGCGCCGGCGTAGTCCTTGAACGTGAACATCTTGGAGGGGACCTGGAAGGCCGCCTCCACGTAGTCCTGCAGGCACTCGTTGCGCGAGATGACGTCCTGGGCGGCTTCGTCGCCGAGGAAGCCGATGCGGAACTCGGGCTGAACCGTGGACATGTCGAACTTGGGGCCCGCGTAGTCGGCGGCGTCCCCGGCGGCGGCGGTGGCGAAAGCGGCAAGGGCGAAGGTCGCCGCCACGCGAGAGATGATCGTGGTCATTGGGTGTCTCCCATCGGGTTGGAGAGCCGACGCGCTTGCGGCGTCGGTCGGTGCGCCCCGTTTAAACGGCGGCGGCGCGGGGGGGCTCGATCGGCGCCTCGGCGCCTCCGAGCGAGGTCGAAGTGATGGCGCCTTCGAAGGCTTCGTCGGCTTCGGCGCCGTAGATGCTGCGCGCCATGGCGTCGGTCAGCGCGGCGGGCACGTCGTCGAACACCTTCTCGCCGGCGCGCATGCCGATGACGCGGTCGCAATAGGTGCGCGCGGTATCGAGGGTGTGGAGGTTGCAGATCACCGTGATCCGCTCCTCGCGATTGATCTTGTGCAGCGCCTCCATGACGAGGCGCGCGTTGAGCGGATCGAGCGAGGCGATGGGCTCGTCCGCCAGGATGAAGTTGGGCTGCTGCATCATCGCGCGGCAGATGGCGACGCGCTGCTGCTGGCCGCCGGACAGCGTCTCGGCCCGCTGCAGCGCCGTCTGCGCGACGCCGAAACGGTCCAGAAGGCGCAGCGCCTGATGACGCTCGTCCTCGGTGAAGAACATGAGGGAGGAACGCAGGACAGACTGCTGGTTCAGCCGCCCCAGAATGACGTTGGTCAGCACGTCGAGGCGCGGCACCAGGTTGAACTGCTGGAAGATCATCGCGCAGTTGCGCTGCCAGTCCATCTTGGCGCGGCCGCGCAGCGACAGCACGTCGACGCCGTCGACGAGGATCTCCCCTTCCGACGCGTCGGTCATGCGGTTCATCATGCGCAGGAAGGTCGACTTGCCCGCGCCGGAGCGGCCGATGATGCCGATGATCTGCGGTTCCGCGGCGTCGAAGGAAAGATCCTTGACCGCGGTGACCTCGCCGAATTTTTTGGTGACGTTGCTGACCTGAAGCACGTGGGCCCTCCTGCTCTCGGGCCCCGGGTAGCGAGTTATTGTTACAGATTGGCGACGTTCTTGCGACGTTACTGCGCAAGCCGCGGTCGCTGCCGCTGCGCGGTGGAAGGCGCCCCGGAACAAGGCGGAATCGTCGCCGAACGCCGCTTCTTTGGGCGGCGTAACGACGCGGTCAGGCGCGTCCCAGGCGGCGGTCCGTTTCGATCAACGCCGCGTCGCGCTCCTCCGCCGGGCCGAATCCCCCGCCGCCGGGCGTGCGCACGCGGACGCGGTCGCCGGCCTTGAGGGGGATGTCCTGCGCCTTCGAAAGATGCTCGGGCGTCATGCGCTCGCCGCCGCGGATCAGCTCCACCTCGTTGCGCGCGCCGTCCTCGCCGCCGAGCGCCCCGGGCGGTCCGAAGCGGCCGTGATCCATGACGAAGCTGGCGCGCGCTTCGCCGCGCCGCAGCTCGATCTCGTAGTCGAGGCCGAGGCCCCCGCGATGGCGGCCGGCCCCGCCCGATCCCTCGCGCAGCGCGTAGCGGTGGTAGAGCACGGGAAAATTCTGCTCCATCACCTCCACGGGCGGCGCCTTGGAGATGCCGATGGTGGAGCAGCCGTTGGCCAGCC
>JBCBYE010000356.1:0-5069 GCA_039816075.1 Pseudomonadota bacterium
CCGCGCGGTGGAGCGTGACGACCGTCACCTCGTGCAGGGCGACCTGGACGGAGACGGCGAGGCCGACGTCGCGGTCTGGGTCCGCACCCTGGATGAAGGCGTGCTGACGTCCGGCGACTTCATCTGACGCCGCCAACGAAGCCGCGCCTTTTCAACGCGCTCAAGGTGCGGAAGAGTGACGCGGGGTTTTCTGGACGAGGGGCGAGCCATGGCGATCTTCACCGTGACGACCGAGGCCTCCGGCGTCGCAGACGACGGCGAGACGTCGTTTCGCGAGGCGATCAACGAGGCCTCCGCCAACGGCGACGACTCGGACGTAATCCGCTTCGCCGCCGGGGTGCAGCGGGTGGAGGTCGGCGGCATCGGCTGGTTCTCCGACTCCCGCCTGTTCATCGACGGCGACCGCAACGACGACGGCCGGCCGGACGTGACCTTCACCGCGACCGCCAGCAACGGCTTCGCCGTCCGCGCGGGCGAGGTCGCCATCTCCGGCGTTCGCTTCGCCGACTCCGACATCGCCGGGGGCCACCCCACCCCCTTTATCCCCGTGAACGGCGATGACGGCGCGGACGGCCCCGACCTGACATGGCGGCAGTCGCTGGACGGCGTCCGGATCCACGGATCGTCCGGCACGCGGGGCCAGTCCGGCGTTGACGTCGCGCCGCTGGTGGTGGACGGCGGCGAGCTCGCGCTCAGCCGTTCGATCTTCGAGAACAACCGCGTCACGGCCGCCTCGGGCGGCTTCGGAGGCGTGGGGGGCGACGGCGGCGACATGGCCGACGCGCCCTTCACCAACAGCACCGACGGGCGCGACGGCGGCGGCGCCGGACGGGGCGGCGACGGCGGCGATGGCGGCGACGCCTCGGCCGGCGTTCTGGTCCTGGCGGGCCGCGCGACGCTGCGCGACGTGTTCTTCGGCGACGGGCAGGTCGCTGAGGCTGGCGAGGGCGGCGACGGCGGTCGCGGCGGCGACGGCGGCGCCGGCGGCCGGGGCGGCGAGGGCGACGACGGCGACTTTCCCTTCAAGCAGCCCGACAAGGGCGGCACGGGCGGCGACGGCGGCGATGCCGGGCGCGGCGGAGACGGCGGCAGCGGCGGCTCCGCCTCGGGCGGCGTCGTGGAGCGGGGGCCGGAGGGCATCCCGACCGAAGTGATCTGGGAGACGGCCGTGGCCCGCGCCCCGGGGGCCGAGGCGGCGGCGGGCGAGCGCGGTCAGTCCAGCCCGGGCGGCGACGGCGGCGCCCGAGGCGCCGGCGGGCCGGGCGGCGAGCCCGGCGCCTTCCAGGACCCCGGCGAAACCGGCGACGCCGGCGCAACGGGTATTGGCCGCCGCTTCGACCTGGGCGTCGACAACGACCACGTGAACGGCGTCGGCCACCCGCTCTTCGCCACCGACGACGAGGCGGCGGAGGGGCCGCCGGACGTGGCCCGCTCCCTCATCTTCGTGGCCGCAACGCGCACCAATGTCGAAGAGGGTCAGTCGATCGCCTTTCACATCGTGCGCTTCGGCCACGACCTGCGGGCGGAGACCGTGCGCTGGCGCATCGATGGGCTGGCGGATCACGACATCGACAATGCTCGGACTCGCGGCGTGGTCACGCTGGAGGCGGGCGAGGACGCGGCGCGCGTGCGGATCAAGGCCTCGGCCGACGGCCTGTCGGAGAACATCGAGGGACTGCAGATCAAGATCTTCGGCGGTCAGCTGAGCGGGCGCGCGACGCTGGGCACCGACACCCTTCTGGGCTCAATCCTGGATGGCGACGGGGGGACGGACGGACGCGACGTGCTGATCGGCTCGGACGAGAACAACGACATCCGCGGCGGCGGGCGCAACGACCGGATCGAGGGGCGCGGCGGGCTGGACGATCTGCTCGGCGACGACGGCAAGGACATCATCAAGGGCGGCCGCGGCGACGACAGCATCTTCGGCGGCGCCGGGGCGGACGACCTTTACGGCGGCGCAGGGCGCGACGTGATCGAGGGCGACGCCGGGGCCGACGCGCTGACGGGCGGCGGCGGCGCGGACATCTTCGGGTTCCGTGCGGACGATTCCGGGCCGGAGGCCGCCGGGCGCGACCGCATCCTGGATTTCAAGCCGCGCGAGGACCACATCCGCCCGTTCCAGGACGACGACGAGGGCTTCGACTTCATCGGCGAGGCGGCATTCACCGGGACCGAGCGGCAGATCCGCGCCGTGGACCGCGGCGCGCGCTGGCTGGTGCTGGGCGACGAGGACGGCGACGGGGCGGCGGACGTGGCGATCTGGGTGATCGCCCAGACCAACCGGGACCTGTCGGCGGGCGATTTTCTGGGATGAGCGCGCGCCGCGGCGCGGGGCGGCCGGTCGGGCGAGGCGCGGTCGAGGCGGATGGAAGTCAGGCGCGGACCGTCCGGGCGGCCCGAAAAGGCGAAAGGCGGCCCGTCGGGGCCGCCTTCGTCATCCGCGTCGGGGGCGGAGTGGTGGAGCCGAGGGGAATCGAACCCCTGACCTCTTGAATGCCATTCAAGCGCTCTCCCAACTGAGCTACGGCCCCAAGCCTCCCGGCGGGTCGGCGTGGGATACGGCCGGCGCGGCGGGGTTGCAAGCCCTTTTGCAGGGGCCCCCTTCGGCGAAGGCCCCTTTTCGCGAAGGGCTCCCGCGCGCCGGTCGCTCAGGTCTCCTCTTCGCCGCCGTCCGACGTGGCGGCGGTGCCGGCGGCGACGTCGCCGATCTCGCCCAGATCGTCGTCGGAGTCCTCGTCGTCGTCGGGCAGCAGCACGTCGTCCTCGGTCTCCAGATCCTCTTCCTCCTCCTCGGCGGAGTCGATCAGATCCTCGTCGGCGGCGGCCGGCGCGACGACGGCGGCGGCGGCAACCGGCGCGGCCGCCTTCGCCTTGGGCTTGGCGCGGCTGGGCGACGACTTGCGCTCGGACAAGGCGTCGAGCGCGAAGACGGCCTCGCAGGCGGGGCAGGTCGTCGGGTCTTTGGCGAGGTCGTAAAAGCGCGTGGAGCATTTGGGGCAGACGCGCTTCTGACCCCATTCTGGTTCGGCCATGGGTGTCCTCGGCAGGATGGTCCGGCAAGGCGTAAGCGGCGCGATTGCCACAGGGGCGCACCGCGCGCAAGGGGGGGCCTTTCGGCCTGCAACGGATCGGCGGGTTGTTAGGTGCGGTGCAGCACTGTAGGCTCCGCCGAAAAAACAACGCTTTGTCGGAACGAGAGGCCATCGCGCATGCTCTACCACGCTTACGAGCTCACCCACGCGGCCATCGCGCCCTGGCGCGCCGCCGCTCAGATGGGCCGGCATGCGCTGTCCAACCCCATGAACCCGATGAACGCGATGCTGCCGGCGCGCATCACCGCCGCGGCCTGCGAGATGTTCGTCAACGCCACGCGCCGCTACGGCAAGCCCGACTTCGACATCGAGGACGTGGAGATCGCCGGCGAGGTGCTGCCGGTGACCGAGCGCGTCGTGTGGTCCAAGCCGTTCTGCGATCTCAAGCATTTCAAGCGCGACCATGCGCTGGCCCATGCGCGCAACGACCCCAAGGTGCTGATCGTGGCGCCGATGTCGGGCCATTTCTCCACCCTGCTGCGCGGCACGGTGGAGGCGATGCTGCCCGAACACGACGTCTACATCACCGACTGGGTGGATGCGCGCAACGTGCCGCTGACCGAGGGCCGCTTCGACCTCGACGATTACATCGACTACGTGATGGAGATGTGCCGCTTCCTGGCCAAGGATGGGGAGCGGCCGGCGGTGATGGCCGTTTGCCAGCCCGGCGTGCCGGTGCTCGCCGCCGCCGCGCTGATGGCCGAGGACGAGGATCCGGCGCGCCCGGCTTCGGTCACGCTGATGGGATCGCCCATCGATACGGCCAAGAACCCCAAGCAGCCCAACGACCTGGCCACGTCGCGGCCGCTCAGCTGGTTCGAGCAGAACGTGATCGTGACGGTGCCCTTCCCCAATCCGGGCTTCATGCGCCGGGTCTATCCGGGGTTCCTGCAGCTGTCGGGCTTCATGCAGATGAACCTCGACCGGCACATGGACGCGCATGTCAAGCATTTCCGCCACCTGATCCGCGGCGACGGCGACAGCGCCGCGGCGCATCGCACGTTCTACGACGAGTACCTGGCGGTGATGGACCTGACGGCGGAGTTCTATCTCGACACCATCGAAAAGGTGTTCCAGCGCCGCGACCTGGCCGTGGGGCAGTTCGAGTATCGCAACGCCCGCCGCGTGCGGCCAGAAGCGATCCGCGACATCGCCATGATGACCATCGAGGGCGAGAAGGACGACATCACCGGCCTGGGCCAGACCGAGGCGGCGCTGACGCTGTGCTCGGAACTGCCGGACGAGAAGAAGCTGCACTACATCCAGGAGAAGGTCGGCCATTACGGGGTCTTCAACGGCTCCCGCTGGCGGCGCTTCATCCAGCCGCGCATCCGCGGCTTCGTCCGCGCGCACCGCGCCATGGTGCGCGGCGAGGCGGCGACCGCCGCGGCGGAGTGACTCTGCGGCGCCCTGACGGGGGCCGCGCCATGGCGGAGGACGCGCCTTGATGGGGCTCGCTGCGCGGCGAGGGGCGGCGTGACGGAGACGGCGGCGTGATCGGCGCGCTGCGGCGAAGGCGCCGCGCCCCTGCCCCGCGCTCGACCCCGCGCCCCACGGAAATCCGGCTGGACGGGGACGGGCCCGCGGTGGCCCTGCGCTGGTCCGCCGGCGCGCGCCGCCTGACCCTGAGCGTCAGCCATGCGGACGGGCGGCCGCGCCTGACCCTGCCCGCCCAGGCCACGGAGGACGAAGCGCGCGCCTTTCTGGCGCGCCAGGCTGGATGGCTGGCCGAGGCGATGGAGCGCTCTCCCCCCCCGCCGCTGCTGCGCCCCGGCGACGCCCTGCCCTATGGGGGCCGGCAGATCGTGCTGACCGTCGAGCCCGGCCCGCGCCGCGCCCCGCGGGTGGAGAGCGGCCGCCTGATCGTGCGCGGCGCGCCCGAGGCGGCGGCGGCCAAGGCGCTGGCCTTCCTCAAGTCGCGGGCGCGCGAGCGGCTGCTGCCGGCGGCGGAGCGGCATGCGGCGGCGCTGGGCG